>VEPD01000392.1 GCA_012027035.1 Ruminiclostridium sp.
GAACTGGAGCCCGTACCGCAATGGCCGGAAGGCGCTCCTGAAATAAAGGCTGTTTCTGCGGTTCTTTCAGAAACTGAACGGGGTCAGATACTTTACGGGAAAAATACGTCGGAGCCGCTTCATATTGCTGCTCTAAGCAAGCTAATGACCATTCTCATAGCGGTTGAATCCGGAAACCTGAGCGCCAATATCACAATAAGCAAGGATTCCGTTGATGCGGAAGGGTCGGCTTTAAGTCTTGAGGTTGGCGAAAAATATACTCTGGAGGAGCTTCTCTCCGGTATAATGCTCACATCGGCAAATGATGCGGCGAAAGCAGTAGCCGAGCACATTGCCGGCGATTCGGACAAATTTACCGCAAAAATGAATGAAACCGCCGCCAGATTAATGATGAAAAACACACACTTTTCCAATCCCACCGGTTTGTTTGATGAAAATCAGTTCACAACTGCTGATGATATTTTGATTTTTATGAATTATTCCTTGAAGAATCCGGTGTTCAACAGATTATTCGGAGTGCAGCTGCGTCCATGGACTCATCAGGATGGGAAAGTATCCATTTTAACAAGTCAGAACAATCTGTTCTGGAGCTATGACGGTGTAGACGGGGGTAAAACCGGATATAACGATAAAGACCGTCAGGCATTGATTACAACAGCCACTCGTGGCAACATGAGACTGATATGCATAATGTTGGATTCACCTGAAAAGGATCTTTTTAAAAACGCCGCTGCGACCTTTGATTATGGTTTCGCAAACTATAAGAAAAGTATCCTTGTAAAAAAGGATGAGGTTTTAAAAAGCGTTGAGTCAGAAGGTAATGAAATCAAGCTTATAAGTAATGAAGACATATATTATGTTCATCCATCAGGTGAAAGCTATATCAGGGAATACAGTACAAAAGCCGATCTACAGCTTCCTCTGAAAAAGTCCAAGATATCCGGCTCGGCAACTTATATACTCAAAGATAATACAGTTATAAACATCAACCTTTATCCATCTGAAGAATTTATCCCTCCTGAGGATTTCTACACCTCGGTTAAGAAAAAAATAGCTGAAAATAAAGATATTTTCTATCTTGTAATATTCCTGCTGGTTATTGAGGTCATTTTGATACTGACAAATATCATAAAGCTTTTTAAAATGTTGATAAGAAAAATAAGCAGATGAAGGAGAGGCGGATGGCCCGCCCCCCTTCCGCCTGTCAGTTGGCTAATTCGTCTTTGTCTTCGCTTTTGCTGTTACAGAGTACATACCTTTTATTGGCTGAATTTTTCTCCACCTGGGCATATTCACCCAGTACCCTGCCAAGGTTCAGAACATCCGCCATTTCATAATAACCGGATTTTTTATGCAGGAATTTAACAGCTCTGAGCGCCCCTGCTGCAAAGGCTTTCCTTGAAAAGGATTCGTGTATGATTTCTATTTTATCTTCCTCACCTACGATCATGACTTCATGCCGTCCAATGACGCCGCCTGCCCGGACGGCATTGATCGGAATATTTTCAGCGACGGCTATCCTACCCGAGGAATTGAGACCTTTCACTATTTCCACGGCAATTTTCTTGGCAGTTCCCGATGGGGAGTCCTTTTTTTTGTTGTGATGGACTTCGGTAATCTGAAAATCGTAATTATTTAAAATATTTGATGCTATATTGGTGAGCAGCATCATTACATTGACGCCCAGAGTAATATTCGGGGCATAAACTATACCATTGCGGTACTTTCAGGTCATAACAAACAGCTTGCGCAGCGCCAGCTTTGAAAAACCTGTTGTTGCCACAACAATATTTACCCGCATCTTTGAAAACAGCAAGGCATTTCTTACAGTTGCCTCAGGATTGGAAAAATCTATCACCATATCCGGTTTAGTCTTGAAAATGACCTCCTGAAGATTGTCCGAGCTCTCTATAAATATTCCGGTATCCCTCACGTTTATGATTTCGCCAAGATCCATACCCTTTTTGTCACTGCCGGGGCTGCACACAACTGCCACCAGTTTGATATCTTTTTGCTCCAGAAGGACTCTTGCAACTTCCTTGCCCGTCTTGCCCAAACCAACCAGGCATATACGCATCATGATAAGTACACCTCCATTTGAAATCGGTATTGATTGGAAATGAAAAATAAAAAGCTGCAGAGAAGTATCTGCAGCTTAAATATACTATCCTGATGAAAGCATATCCATCACCTTCTCTTTCAACGCTTACGAGGTTAGCTGACGGATTCGGATCGAAAAAGATTGACCCTACCGAAAGTACAGATATCAGACGCCAGATATCAGAAATCAGATTAAAATGTTTTTTCGATCTGTTCTCTGTTTTCTGTTCTCTGCCTTCCGGATTCACCCCAGTTGAATGGTTCCCCCGCTCTTGAGATTCAGCGCTATTTTTTATTCAATTTACACAATTATATCATATTCCCCGGTTTTAAACCACAAGAAATTAAAAACTTAACTTTTTATTAAACTTATTAAAAACTTATCAATATTCATATACTACACTGACATTAGCCTTGATTTCCATAGTTCCTGCCTGTATGGGGGTAGCCACACCGCCTTCTCCATCAGCCTTTAGAAAGCCCGGATTGCCATAGATCGGACTGCTTCCGCCATTTTCATTTATGGTTACAGGAATACCGAGTTTGATTTCAAAAACTCCCGCCATTGATTCAGCTTTCAGCTTAGCCGCTTCCAAAGCCTTCTTTAACGCTTCATTATAGGCTTTATCATAATCGCTCAGCCCAAAGCTGATATTGCTGGTAAGGTTGACGCCGCTTCCCGCCGCCAGGTCAATAACACTGCCTGCCTTGGCAATATCCCTTACTGTAACCTGCACTGAATTGTTGACCGAATATCCGATTATCCTGCTTTCTCCTGTAGCCTGAATATAGTCATATTTCGGATAAATACTGTAATTTATAGTCTTGATGTCGTCACTTTTTATTCCTGAGCCTCTAATCAATGATATTACTTTATCCATAGCTTTTGCATTATCCTGCTGTGCAACCTTTGCATCCTTGTCTTCCGTCAATACTCCCAGGGTCACGTAAGCTATATCGGGAGAGGTACTTACAGTACCGGAGCCGGAAACGTTCAACGTCCTTTTTGTAGGCTGGTTCTCATCAGCAGCCCTTGCAGGTATGAAGGCTGATAAGCTTACAACCGCTACTGTCAGCATTGCGAGCGACATTAACACGGCAGCCGTTATTACCATTTTGTTTTTGAATGATATTGCTTTTAACATTGAAATAACCCCCTTCAGGTTTACTAAAATATATTACGTATTATTACTGATAAATACTTCGTAAACTGTTTACATCAATATAGACGCGCAAAATGCCGGTTAAGTTCCATATTTTATTTACCATAAGGACTTGTCTGGTAATAAATGTGCCATCTGATTCCGTGATGATTTTTAGTTTGGCAAGGCGGTTGGAGGCGCAGATACTTTGTGTATCTAAGCCGACAACATCGAAGCAAAACGGAAAATCAGACGGAATGCTTGGTACAGATATTGCCAGACAAGTCCTAAGTACACCCTGCTTCCAAAGCAGGTTTGAATCCGCCGTCAGACACTCTTGCGTTAGCTTGCTGGGACCATCTGCCGCACCTGTCACCCCACCTGGCAATTATCCTGCTGTCGGATAAAATTTCAATTACTTCACACATATTGGAACAATTGCTGCATTCAAAGCTTTTGGCCTTGTACTCACGGTTTGCCGCTTCAAATCCCAGAAATGCGGAAACAAAATTTCCGGAGGATTTCTTTTTTTGCCGTGCTATTATTGCTGCGCCAAGGGCTCCCATTACATCATGGTGTTCCGGGATCAAAAGCTTCTTCTCCAACGCCCTTTCAAATGCTGCAGCAATTCCAACATTAGCTGCCACGCCGCCCTGAAAAACAACCGGTTCCCTGATATCCTTACCTTTTGCCAGATTGTTCAGATAATTTCTCACCAATGCTTCGCACAATCCATTGACAATATCTTCAGTAGAATGCCCGGTCTGCTGCTTGTGTATCATGTCGGACTCGGCAAATACCGCGCATCTTCCCGCTATCCTGACAGGCGACGTTGATTTGAGGGCAAGGGATCCGAATTCTTCAATAGGTACGCCCAGCCTTGCAGCCTGTCTGTCCAGGAAGGATCCTGTTCCGGCAGCGCAGACGGTATTCATGGCAAAATCATACACTACTCCGTTTCTGAGTATTATGATCTTTGAATCCTGCCCGCCGATTTCAATAATCGTCCTGACGCCGGGGACCACTTGTTGGGCGGCAATGGCATGGGAGGTAATCTCATTTTTGACTTCATCCGCACCTATCATAACACTTGCAAGGACCCGTCCGCTGCCCGTTGTGCCAACACCGTCTATCCTGAGCTTTTCACCGGGCAGGCCGGCAATCTCCTTCATCCCTGAAATTAATGCATTTATAGGCTGCCCGCCTGTCCTCAGGTATAACTTTTTTATAATTTTCTTTTCATCATCGATAATTACCAGATTTGTACTTACAGAGCCTACATCAACTCCCAGATAATATCCATTTTCCATCTATACTATGAGGAATGACCCAACAATAAATTCCCACTTTTTAAGCGGCTATTTTTCGCCAGTACGTCGTTGTCGTCAGTTATAATAAAGCAATTATTCTGCCTTCCTCCGCCTAGTACTGACAAAAAATCTCTCGCTTAAAAAGCAGGTTTTATTATTAGGTCATTCCTTTGCTCCCTCCTTTTTTTCAATAAATCGATAAATGCCTCAACCCGTGTCAAATAGCCTGCCTCGCCTGTCATTTCATCGATTATGAGGGTCAACACCGGGATTCCAAAATCCACTTGCACCTTTGGCAGAATGCTTTCGGCTACTATTTCCGGCATACAGGAAAGTGGAAATATCTGAATCACCCCGTCGTAACCTTTTTTTGAATAAAGGACGGTATGTCCGAGAGTTTCTTGCGCATGTCCGCCGATCATGGTTGCAAGATAAGGCTTCGCTTCCTTTGCATATTCCAGCTTGCGGGGCAAATGAAAAGCTTTTTTAAGAATATGCTCAATGATCCACCCGCTGACAGTAACCTGTCTGTCCACTTCAACCCCCATATTACCCAGCCTGTTTTGTATATCGAAGCTTGAAGAATGCTCGATAGTGGTATATATCTCACCGACTATGCCTATCTTCAGCGGTTGAAAGCTTTTGTCCGTATCAATTCCGAGAAGCTCTTCCCTTGTTCTGGAAATCAAGGCTAGTATCCTCCTGCACCCTTTCTCAAGGAATACTTTGTTTCGGAAATCTTTATATATGTCGTCGGTGCTTCCTTTTATTTTTTCCCTTGGCCTGATTTTGAAAGCCAGCATTTCAATTTCATCTACCTGTTTTGCGATTTTGATCATTCTTATAGTAGCTATTA
Organism: Ruminiclostridium sp.; assembly: GCA_012027035.1. Lineage (GTDB taxonomy): Bacteria > Bacillota > Clostridia > Acetivibrionales > DTU013 > MnB-11. The sequence goes on from VEPD01000392.1 coordinate 5,409, forward strand.
CAGCATTCAAAGGACTTGTGCCGCCTGCAAGTTTTTTAATATTTGCAAACAGCTCTGAAACATTCCCGTTTATCATTTCAAGGGTTATAATGTCCATTTCATAACCTATGTCTCTCATTATTTCCCTGTGCATCTCGCAATAGTAACCGAACCTGCAAGGCCCGCAGCCCCCTGCCATTAGTATTGTATCGGCTCCCTGCCTGTAAGCCTGGATATAATTTCCTATGTTTATTTTCAATGGCAGGCACGCCATTTCCGGGACATATTTAGTACCCAGTTCAAGTCCCTTTTTATTGTTAAAAGGCGGAATGACATATTGCACGCCCAGATCGTCCAAAAGAGCCTTTACACAAATATAAGTATTACCGAGATGCGGAAATGTTATTTTCATTAGTTTTTCTCCACCAAATCATGTCGATAAATGCTTCCAGCCTGGTATTCAGGCCAGCCTCACCCGAATGTTCATCCAAAGTCAAAAGTATGAAGGGAAGGTCTGATTGTCTTCTCAACCTGCGTTCCATAAGATCGCATACAAATGAATCAATACCACATCCAAAACTCATTACATATACTATTCCGTCCACCGCTCTTTTTTCAGCCAGATGGAATACGCTTCCGAGAGCTTTCCTCCCGAAATTCCAAAACATTGGCTTGTGAAGTGAATTCGTATGAAGGTTGATCAGATCCTCATCCACCATGTCCGGAGTTATCAGCTCTACTCCGTTTTTCTGCAGCTTCTGGAGCATGTTCATATTC
>VEPD01000414.1 GCA_012027035.1 Ruminiclostridium sp.
AACTTCTTCTTCCCTCCAGACAGTACTGTCGGCTCCGGAATCAGACCTGATCTGCCTTTTAGGAGCATCGAAAATATTACTTCCCGTTTTTCTGAAAATGCCGGCCGTAATGGACTGCATTTTCAGAAACTTATACTGGAAGTTATATTTTCACCAGTGCTTACGGCTCGCGGGCTTTACCGCCGGTAAGGAATTTCACCTCTCCCTGAAGAAATAAATATTCAGTTTTGTAATACCAACTATAGGAAATATAACATAGTTCCGTTTTGCAGTCAAGAAATTTTGTTTCGCTCATGAATTTTATGAAAAGTCCTGCGACCGTATAAAGTTAAAAATCAAAGACCGGGTTACCATTTTACAATTTTTGATATTGACAATATATCTCTATCATGTAATAATTTCTAAAATCATTCAGTACACTTTTTTATTGTACCGATACAATTGGAGGCGTGTTTGTGAAAGAGAGATATGAATTGAATAAGAATCTGGCTCAAATGTTAAAAGGCGGCGTCATAATGGATGTAACCAATGCGAGGGAAGCTGAAATAGCCCAGGAGGCAGGTGCTGTAGCTGTTATGGCATTGGAACGGGTACCTTCCGATATAAGGAAGCAGGGTGGCGTTGCCAGAATGTCTGATCCGCGAAAAATCAAAGAGATAAAGAACACAGTAACTATACCTGTTATGGCAAAATCACGGATAGGTCATTTTGTTGAAGCACAAATACTTGAGGCTCTTGGAATTGATTATATTGACGAAAGTGAAGTATTAACTCCTGCCGATGAAATGTTCCATATAGATAAGCATCAGTTTAAAATCCCATTTGTATGCGGTGCAAAAAACCTTGGCGAGGCGCTGCGAAGAATAGGTGAAGGCGCTGCAATGATAAGGACAAAAGGAGAAGCAGGGACAGGAAATGTGGTTGAAGCAGTCAGGCATATGCGGACCATTATGTCTGAGATACGGAAGCTGATAAATCTTCCGAAGGAAGAACTGATGACCGCCGCCAAAGATATGGGAGCGCCATACGATTTAGTTGTAAAAGTAGCTGAAGAAGGAAAATTACCGGTTGTGAATTTTGCGGCAGGAGGTTTGGCAACTCCGGCAGATGCAGCGTTGTTGATGCAGCTCGGCAGTGAAGGAGTATTTGTCGGCTCCGGTATTTTCAAATCGTCAAACCCGGAAAAGATGGCAAGAGCCATAGTAAAAGCAACTACTTTTTATAATAAGCCTGATATTTTGGCAGAAGTATCCGAGGATTTGGGCGAAGCTATGAAGGGTATTGAGATTTCCCAAATAGCGCCTGACAATATACTTGCAACACGAGGGTGGTAATTGTGATAAAGATAGGTGTACTGAGCCTGCAGGGTTCGGTTGTCGAACATATGAATTCGTTTTCCAGGATCAGCGGCGTCACCGCCTTTGAAGTAAAAACCGCACAGGATCTGGATGACATTTCCGGTTTAGTGCTTCCAGGGGGTGAAAGTACAACTATCGGCAAACTGTTAAAAGATTTTGGTTTAAATGCGCCTGTTATTACAAAAGCAAAAAGCGGAATGCCTTTATGGGGTACATGCGCAGGTATGATTTTGATGGCAAAAGAAATATCAAACGAAAGCTGTACACATTTGGGATTAATGGACATATCTGTCAGCCGTAATGCCTATGGCAGTCAACTGGACAGCTTTACAGCCTGTGCATGCATCCCTGCAATATCCCCTAAAGATATACATCTTGTTTTTATAAGAGCGCCATGGATTGAAAAAGCAGGCGAAGCAGTAAATATACTTGCAACTGTAAATGGAAGGATGGTAGCTGCACAACAAGAAAATATGCTTGCTACATCTTTCCATCCGGAGTTAACGGAAGACCTTTCTTTCCATAAATATTTTGCAGATATGTGCAAAAGCTACAGGGAACAGTACTGACATTTGTCATCCGCCTCCCATGAATTTTACGATTTCAAGGTTGTCTCCATCCTTTAAAATAATATCCTTCCACTTTTGTTTATCGGGTATTTGATAATTATATTCTATTACTACCGATTGGGGGTTAATTCCTGTAGAATCCAGATAAGAGCTTATTGAAATGGGTTCTTCCAATTCAATGCTCTCTCCGTTCACTATAAAAACTATCATATGAATCTCCTTTTATACAAAGCTGGGCCTTTCTCCGCATAAAACCTTGTTCATCGTTCTGATAGCACACATTTTCCCGCACATGGTACAGGAATCCTCTATCTCCGGTTTCGAAGACTGTCTGTATCTTCTTGGTTTATCGGTATCAATGGCAAGGCTGAACATTTTTTCCCAATCAAGGTTTTTCCTTGCAAGGCTCATCTGATAATCCCGTTCTCTTGCTCCGTTTACGCCTTTTGCAATATCTGCGGCATGGGCTGCGATTTTGGCGGCAATAATGCCTTCCTTCATATCGTCCATGTCGGGAAGCCTGAGATGCTCGGCCGGAGTCACATAACACAGAAAATCGGCTCCGCCTGCCGCTGCGATCGCTCCCCCTATCGCGCTGGTTATATGGTCGTAGCCCGGAGCAATATCCGTCACTATCGGGCCAAGAACATAGAAAGGCGCACTATGGCACAACCTTTTTTGAAGCACCATATTTGCTTGAATTTCGTTTATGGCCATATGTCCCGGCCCCTCCACCATTACCTGGACATCCCGCTTCCAGGCCTCTTCAGTCAATTCTCCAAGATTTATCAGTTCCTCAACCTGACACGCATCGGTGGAGTCGTTTATGCTACCCGGCCTGCAAGCGTCCCCCAGGCTGATAGTAACGTCGTATTCCCTGCATATGTCCAGTATCCTGTCATAATGCCGGTAAAAGGGATTTTCGTTCCCTGTCAGCTCCATCCATGCAAAAAGGAGTGAGCCTCCTCTTGATACAATATTGGTAAGCCTGCCGTTTTTCTTCAGCCTTTCAGCCGTCTTCCGGTTTATTCCTGCATGGATTGTCATAAAATCCACACCATCCTCCGCATGTACACGAACTACATCAATAAGCTCTTCCGCCGTGATTGCATCAAGCTCCTTATCGAGCAGTCCTACTGCGTCATAAACAGGCACAGTGCCGATCATTGCTTTTGATGTTTCAACCAGCCTTTGCCTGAAATCCCTTGTTTTGCCGAAAGAACTCAGATCCATAATGGCGTCTGCACCCATATCGATAGCCGTGCAGGCTTTTTCAAGCTCAGGCTTGAAATCTCTGCAATCTCTTGATATACCGAGGTTTACGTTTATTTTTGTCCTTAACCCTTCGCCAACCCCTTGCGGTTCAAGAGCCGTATGGTTTTTGTTCGAAGGTATAATAATCCTGCCTTCCGCTATCTGTCTCATCAATTTGTTCACATTGATATTCTCTTTCAAAGCCACCTTTTTTATTTGCTCCGTTAAAATACCCTTCCTTGCAGCTTCCATCTGTGTAGTGTATTCCATCTAATCCTCTCCCCTCATGACTTTTCTTATGGAACAAATCATTCCTTTAATATCATCCGCACCCGCTATTTCAGTTACCAACGCAATACATTTTGCACCGTGCCCTATTACCTGCCGTATATTGTGTAATTTGATCCCGCCTATGGCAACAAAAGGGATCCTGACACTCCCAATGGCATAGTCAAGGTATTGCAGTCCTACCGGCTCGCATACGTCTTTTTTGGTAAATGTCCTAAAAACCGGTCCGACGCCTATATAATCCGCTCCATCCCTTTCAGCCTGCTCAGCCTGCTCAGGTGAATGCGTTGAAACACCGATTATAAATGTCTCATCAAGTATTTGCCTTGCAGCTGCTACGGGCATGTCATCCTGGCCGAGGTGTACGCCGTCGGCGCAAACACTTCTTGCAAGGTCAACATTGTCATTTATTATAAAGGCGGCTCCCGATCCGGCTGTCATATCTCTCAACTTTATACATTGATTGTATTTTTCCAGCATTGTTTTTGATTTCTCACGATATTGGATAATTTTTATACCTGCATCAAGCATTCTTGAAACTACTTCTATGTTACTCCTGCCATTTGAATGCTCTTCTGAAGTTAAACAGTAGATACCGGTATCAAACAAATTCGCTTTATTGATTATCTTCAAATGCAAGGCAAATTCCTTTTCAATAGAATACAATGCATATCTGTTACCTTCGAATCTTCTTGAAAGTTCGTCCCTGCCCAATACTTTCAATATTTCTTCCATACTTCTGAAAGCTTCCTGAACCCTTTTAAAATTCGCAGCTGCAAGTTCTTCCATGTTCCTTCTGCCCCCGACTCCGGGAATTCCCGAAGCAGAAGGGCCCACATCCCTGTCTGCATCTCTGAATTTTAAAAGTGTCCGATAAAATATTTGAAGGCTTTTTCTTGTCTCATGCCTGATACTTTTTATTTTCCCGGTCAGATTTTCATTATCCAGACAGAAGCGTGCAATATCCTCAAGTACCCTCAGTCCTTCGGAAGCTCTATTCAAATTTGCATCAAGCATCCTTTCAATTTTTTCCAACGTCTGTCCACCTTCCTTCAAATATACTGCCAATCTTTAAAAACCGGTTGATATCCTTTCCGATAAAGCATCTGCCTTATTTCCTCCACACTTCTTTCGTCCGAGACTTCGAACTGTCCATCTCCCCTTTTATTACTATATCCGCCAACCTCGGTTACTGATCCTGCCGACATCCGGGTTACCCCGAGTCCTATAAGATTATCCCTGAAATCAGCTCTCTCCCGTGTAGATATAGTGATTCCAATATGCGGCAGCAATAACCTGAATGCAAGCATAATCTGTACAAACTCCTTGTCATTAACGGGACACTGTACAGGAAAGCTTCCTGCATGAGGCCTCATTCTGGGAAGTGAAACGCTGATTTCAACATCAGGATACTTCTTTGTAAGATAATATGCATGTAATGCTGTATAGAAAGCTTCAGTCCGCCAATCACCAAGCCCCAGTAAAGCGCCGATACCCACACTTCTCATTCCTCCACGGCAGCCCCGTTCAGGGGTATCCAGCCTGAAACGGTAATTCTTTTTGGGGCCTGCGGGATGCATTACAGCATAAACGTCCCGGTCATAAATCTCCTGATAGACCGTCAGTCCGTCAGCACCGGTTTCTGCAAGCATCCGGTAATCATCTTCTTCAAGAGGATAAACCTCAAGTGATATTGATGAAAAGTATTTACCTGCTTCCCTGACACAATTCTCTATATACCGTACAGGTGAATGCTTTCTTGATTCTCCTGTTAAAAGCAGAATATGCTTTATTCCCCTTTGAGATAAACTTTCTGCTTCCCTGGAAAGTTCATCAAGTGAAAGTTTCCTTCTGCTCAATATGTTTTTACTATTAAAGCCGCAGTACACACAATGGTTTACACAATAATTTGCCAGGTAAATGGGTGCATAAAGTACAACCGCTTTCCCGAAATGCTGAAGGGTAATGTGCTGCGCCTTCTTTGCCATCTCTTCAAGACAAAGGGATGCAGCGGGGGATACTAAAACCGCAAAATCCTGAATTAAAAGGCTTTCCTTTGATAATGCCCTTTTTACATCTTCGGTATCGGCTTTTTGTATTTCCCGGTTCAATGCAAACTTATCATACTCCTGAATTACATCATAAAAGCTCATAAGCATCGCCAATCATTCCTTTGCATATAAAAAGCCGGTCAAAGGGGAAGATGCTTCCGCATATTCTCTTACCGCACCTGCTCCCGAAAGGAACGCCTTTCTTCCTGCCATTACCGCCAGAGAAAACGCTTCTGCCATTCCTACCGGATTACCTGCCGCCGCTATCGCGGTATTCACCAAGACCGCAGCCGCCCCCAGCTCCATCGCTTCGGCTGCTTCCGAAGGCTTACCTATTCCTGCGTCAACTATGATTGGAAGGTCAATTTCATCAATCATGATTTTAATAAGTTCTTTTGTTTTAAGTCCTTTATTTGTTCCTATCGGAGCGCCGAGCGGCATTACTGCTGCAGCGCCTGCATTATAAAGCCTTCTGGCGGTCATGAGCTCCGGGCTCATATACGGTAAAACCGTAAAACCTTCTTTTGCAAGTATTTCAGTAGCTTTTAATGTTTCCTGATTGTCAGGCAGCAGATATTTTGTATCTGAAATAACTTCAATTTTTATCCAATTTCCGCATCCCATCGCTCTTGCAAGCCGTGCGAGCCTCACAGCCTCTTCCGCATTTCTTGCGCCCGAAGTATTGGGCATCAGAATACATCCCTCCGGAATATAGTTAAGCACGTTTTCTTCCTTTACTCCAGGGTCGACGCGTCTGACTGCTACAGTAACAACATGCACACCGGATTTCTCAATAATCTGCGGGATCAAGGCATTTGACGAATATTTACCTGAGCCTATGAAAAGTCTGTTTTTAAGGGAAATCCCTCCAATAATGAGTTTATCTTCTGTCATTTTTTACCTCCTCACATAAAATAAAGCTTATCCGTATGGATAAGCCTGATTCGTTACTTTACGAATACTTCCCTACGGTGGTGCTAACCACATCAGGTTCAAAGGGTTGAGGTATTACTCCTCTCTCAGCCGTTAAGGCACCCCCAGCGTTAAAATTTCTTCTTATATCCGGACTTTACTGTCGGCTCCGGAATCTGAATAAAGGAAATATAGCATAACTCCATCTTTCAGTCAACTTATTTTTCCGTTTTTTCCCTCTTCACCGGAAGGACGCCTGACATTTCACCGATTACATTTATAAGCTCCGTATCCGAAGGAATAACGATTTTTGCATTGTTTTTCAACGCAGTTTCGGTGGTTTGCAGCTTCTTCAGAAGCTGTGCATTGCCTTTGAAATACATTTCTGCAGCTTCGTTTACAAGTCTTATTGCCTGGGCTTCGCCTTCGGCTTCCAGTATTTTCGCCTGCTTTATACCTTCAGCTTTCTTTATTTCCGCCCTTTTTATACCGTCGGCAGTGGTTTCTGCAGCTGTTGCAAAGTCGATTGCCGAAATCTTTTCGTTCTCGGCTTTAACAACTTTGTTCATGGTTTCCTGGACATCCTTGGGCGGGTCGATTTCCTTAAGCTCGGTCCTCATGATTTCTAATCCCCACTTCTGGGTTTCGTCCCTTAATGTCCTGTGAAGATCATTATTTATCCTGCCTCTTTCGCTATTGGCCGATTTCAAAGTCATGGTACCAATGATGTTCCTCAGGGTAGTCCTTGCAAGATTGACAATCTGATACCTGTAATTGGCTACATTGTAAATTGAATTTTTTACGCTTTCTTCGTCCATCCTGATTTTGAAATAGACCTGGGCATCTACCGTTGCGTTCAGGTTGTCATTTGTTATGATAACCTGTGGCTCGGCGTTTACCATTTGCTCGGTAATGTTTACCAGATATAGTTTTTGAATTGCCGGAATAACCCAGTGGAATCCAGGCTGCGCGAATTTCGTATACTTTCCGAGAGTTTCGATAAGTCCCCTGTGCGTAGGTCTGACAATCCTCATGCCAGCCAGGAAGATAATAACTGCTATTACAATAATTAAATAAATATAACCATACATAAGAACGCCCCCTCTATAAATTGATTATACCATATATATATACCTTTCGGGGGTAAATTAAAACCTTTGTCGAAAAATATCTTTTATTTTCGTTTTTCTACTGGTACTACAGCGTAAATTTCGCAATGACATAAATATAACTTTGTCATTCCGAGGAGCGGTAGCGACGTGGGAATCTCACTGGGTGGGAAAGCTGAGTTAATTAACATAATTGGGCAATGTTATTTTTACCCATTCATCGCAATAATAACCATAATGGCTTTCAACATACCGGTTTTTCAGGTCAAATACAGAGGAACAGCCTTCTATTCTGGTTTCCTTTCCGTCCCTGCTTTTAGGATTATCCAGGTAATACCCCGGATTTCTGCCGCTGGGAGCCAGATAACTCACCAGCTCCTTTGCGGATTCATAGCTGATTTTTCCATGCCGCTGCAACGTACCTGAAATCAGGTCATTAAGTTCATCGTACCGCCACTGGATATCATCAGCTTTTTCACCTGCAATTCTGCAGGTCCAGGGATGCATTGCAAAATAGCGCATTTCAGGAATGATGTAATGATTCGTTACTATCAGCAGTTCATCGCTGGTTTCTCTCTGGGGGCAGAAGTAAAAGGCCGACGGGCAGTTTTTTTCACCGCTCTGCCTGTCTATGTATCCCCTGGCTGCAAAAGCATCCGGATACATTTCTTTTTGGGCGGTATGGGTTTTGTTATATTCCTTCCATAATCCGTCATTATAACTGAGATAGGCTTCAGGGTATTTATAATCATTCCAGCGTACCATTAGACCCTTTCGAAATGCAGAGGAACTATGACTGCTGATAAAGCCGGCATCGGGAAGCCAGGCCTTAAAGTCCTTAAGCGGAATCTCAGTAAAATCAACAATATTGCCGGTTTTGCCCGTTTCAACAACACAAGCCCTGTCTTGCCTTCCATCCGAGATGATATAATTCCAGGAGACCCCTCTGGGAGTGTTCTCTATAATATCAACCATTTCTTCGGCGCTTCCGCCGTTCTGGATACATAGTCTGGTCATCAGAAGCGAATTGACTCCCGGGTTCCGCGGATCACAATTGCAGCCCGGAGACATATCGACGCCTATTCCGACCCCGTTTCCGTTCATGGCGGAAATACTTCCCACCATACCTGGAGCAGTTATGCTGACAAAAGGATAGACGCTGGCTTTCCCGGACTTTGACGGATTGTATACTATCATGCATGCTGTCTTGTGGAAAACGTCGGCGGTAGAAAACATAAAATCACGTCCAAAATAATGTCCGTTCCCGGCAGATTTTCCAAAAACGGAAAAAGCGTTGCACATGACAGGAATAGTGAAATCATCGGGATCCATATCTTTTAGCCGGAATAGCGGAAAATCGCCGGTGTAAACCATGGAACAAAGAATATCAATACCAAGGTTCAATACAATCAACCGGTCCAGGGTCACAGTCGTTTTTGGATTATAGCTTTTACAGCCGTCAAGAATTCCTCTTATTTCATCCCGGATGTCATTGGGGAGTTTGGCGAATTCACTTTTAGCCAATTCATATAGAATCTTGACCAGAGCATCCTGCAGCAAAGTGATTTTCTCAAGGATCTTGCTTCCGATAAATGAAAATACTACTTTATTGGTAAAGTCACCTGTCATGGCGGCAATTTCATTTTCCGCAAGCAAACCCATAAGAAAACCCATTTCATAGCAACTGCCCTCGAGATAATACGCTTTCTTTTTTTGTCTGGTATCATAGTTGACCGCACTTCTGCTTTCGGCCATTATACCTGTTTTCCCGAATTTCACCACAATTTTGCCCACCTCAAAGCCGTCTTTGCCGAAAGCTTCAATTAATCGCATGAGCCGTTTGCCCGAATCACTTTGTCGGAACATTCATCCCACCACTTGAATTATATTATCAAATAATATATATTCGGGCTATATGGAATTCATGTCAATCCCGCCCGAAGCGCATCCTGTAGCCGCACTTCCGGCAGAGAGGCTCTATTGCTTCCCTTCTTGAGAAGCCTTCGTATAAATTTCTTGCCCTATCGCTCCTTATTATATCTGCAAAGCTCTGCCCGCGGATATTCCCCAGCTTTATTGCCCCCTGGCTGTCAAGACAGCACGGCACAACGGTACCGTCTGCCAGAATTGCCGCCTGATCCCTGAGCCCGTAGCAGAATCCCCGGCTGCTTTTATCCTCAATACCTGTATCCGGCCAATCGAAGACCCCGGCAATATGTAAAAACACATTATCAAATAACTTGATGCCGTTAACAGGGGTTATTTCCTCCATGATAGTGGAACCAATATTAAACTGCTTCTCAATACGACCGAGTATATGTCGGTTGAGACCGTTCTTCCCTTTGTCTGAAATATTCCAAAGCCTAAGCCCGATAAGCAGCTTTTTACATTTCTTTGACCTTTCAATAAAATCAAATATACTGTCCAGGTATTTATCAATATGGTTATCCCTGTAATTGGATTCAAAGCTGTGGAGTGAGAAATTTACCTGCCTCAGCGCCGGCTTTGACAATAATGTGTCAGCTTTGCTGCGGATCAGGGTCCCGTTTGTAGTTATGTTAACCATAATCCCATGCTCATAACACATGTCAAGAAAAGCACCCAGCTCGGGGTGCAGCAGCGGCTCCCCGAGGACATGAAAATAAAGCTGTCCGGTGAACCCTCCAACCTCATCAAGAATTCTGCCGAACAACTCCCTGTCCATAAACCCTTCCCTTCGCCCGGAACCCGGGCAAAAATCACAGGAAAGGTTGCATTTTCCGGTTATCTCTACATATACCTTTTTAAATCTCTTCATAATATCAGTCAGGAGCATTGAAAATATTACTTCCCATTTTTCTGAAAATACTGGCTGTAATAAACAGTGTTTTCAGAAACCTATATGGGAAGATATATTCTCACCAGTGCTCAGCAATTCTCAAATACCTTCCTGTAATGAAAACCATAAATCGACAAAGTCACTGCCATTGGAAAAAGCCCTGGACGCCTGAAAACCGACCAAGTCAAAAGCTTCCAGTAATACAGCCTTTCCCTTCCGAATATGCCAAGGCGGAATACCGATCTGATAAGCGCCATAACATCGCTAAACTCAATATGTTTTAATCCGCCTGCCTTCTTTTTAGGACGATATTCCTTCAAAAAGGTCATGACCCGCTCATAATAATGTTTGGGAGAATATATGGTGCCTATTATCTTCTTATAGCCATTTATCAATTTGCCAGGACTCATCTTTGGTTCAAAATTCATAGTAAGGTTGGTGTTGTCGCCGGAAAAATCATCCCTCAGCCTGCCTTCTCCAGCCAGACGCTGATAAAGCTTCGTCCCTTTGGGAGCATTCAACAATCCCACCATGGCGGAAACTATGCCGCTTTCCTGAATAAAGCCCACCATTTTGTCAAATATAGCTTCGCTATCGTTGTCAAATCCGACGATAAAACCGCCCTGAACCTGGAGGCCGAATTTCTGGATTTTTTTGACACAGGCAATCAAATCACGGTTTCTGTTCTGGATTTTATTGCATTCCACAAGACTGTCTTCATTGGTAGTTTCGATACCGATGAACACAGCATCAAAGCCCGCCTTAACCATCATTGTCATCAACTCTTCATCGTCGGCAAGGTTAATGGATGCTTCTGTAGAAAAAGTAAAAGGGTTTTTTCTTTCCTTCATCCACTTTATCAGCTCCGGCAAAATCTCTTCCTTAAGCTTTTTCTTATTGCCGATAAAATTATCGTCTACAAAAAAAACTCCCTTACGCCAGCCCCTTTCATAAAAGGCATCCAACTCTGATATCATCTGTTTTGCCGACTTTGTCCTCGGGGTGTGGCCAAAAAGTGCAGTCACATTGCAAAATTCGCAATTAAAGGGGCAGCCGCGGGAATACTGCAGGTTCATGGTAGCATATTTGTTCATGTTGATCAGGTCCCACAAAGGTACGGGTGTAGCGCTTAAATCGGCCCATGCATCAGACATATATATATGCCTGGCATTGCCGGATTCCAGGTCTTTCAAAAACGCTTTTACGGTAAGCTCTCCCTCATTAAGAAGCAGATAGTCAACATCGTCAAACTCCTCATGCCCACAGGTGAAAAGAGGACCGCCGGCTACAATCTTTGTATCCAGGCGTTTACACCTGTCGATTACCGACCTGACGGATTCCTTCTGTACAACCATGGCGCTGATGAAAACAAAATCAGCCCATAAAATATCAGTATCTGTGAGTTTATTCACATTCATGTCCACAAGCTTCTTCTCCCATTCTTCCGGCAGCATCGCCGCGATGGTCAGGAGACCAAGAGGGGGGAAACTTGCTTTCTTCGAGATGAATTTCAACGCATAGTGAAAGCTCCAGTAGGTTCTTGGATATTCCGGATATACCAGTAATATTTTCATTTTCTCTTCCTTTCCATATCTTGCTTACATTGAAGTTTGCAGTCTTTCTTTTTATAATGCTTCATATTTTGCTAATCCCATTTTCCCCAAAAAAGGCATATCTGATAGCCTATTCCAAAAATTACCTTAATTATTACCTATTTATGATCAAGATAACAGTTAATACAGTATATCTTTCCATCGCTATTGTCATTGCCCGCCTGTGAAAGCTTCATGCCGCAAGCTGAACAATATACGTTAACCAATATGTCCTCAGCTTCATCTGCAATAAAATGCAAGCAGGTTGAATAACATTCCTCTCCTTCACATTCAGCACATTTATCCGCTGGAAAACCGAACTCGCACCGGTATTCCTCCACAGCGCCCGAGTCGTTCACTACACCTTTAAGATTCCTGCAACTATTGCAAATGCATTCACTCAAGTTATCTTACCTCCCATATTGGTTACGAACAGCATATCCTGCCATCAGAAGACACAATCCCGGGAACCGCTCCCCAATTCATTGCGGACAGGATGTCACTCATAATACGTCCCATTATATACTATCTGGAGTCAAATTGCTTAACATCTTTAACCTTTTGGACACAGGGGCATATAATGTTAACAGAATAATTATGAAAAAGGTGATTTGATGATGTTTCCACCCAAAGGCTCAGGCCTGGAACAGATAACAAAAATGCTGGAAGCAAGATATCCCGATTTTTCCCTGGCAAAGCTGGCAGAATCAGCCTTCAATCAATACAAAACAACAAAACGTGCTGATATCAGGCCTTTGAATTTACCAAATCCCGCTCAATCCCTGCAGAAGCTCCAGACGACCGTGCAATCCCTGGTAGGCGGCCTTACGCAAAACCTTACTTCTACGATATCGCAAATAGCCGGAATGGCGCCAAAGGAAGATTATACGGCAATTGTCCGCAGTTTCATGCCTCTTGAGGCAAGACTGGTGAAGCCTCAATTTCCCATGGGTTCAGGAGAAATACTATCGGCTGATATCGACGGTGATTCACAAAACGAGCTGATTGCATCTTTCAAGCTGGATGATTCGGCTATCAGGACAATGGTTTTGAAAAAA
>VEPD01000065.1 GCA_012027035.1 Ruminiclostridium sp.
TAAAAAAGTATCCGACATTTGTTCTTGCGTTTTTCAAGCTGCTGGTAATGCCGGTACTTGCGTTTATTGTGCTGTTTACTCTGGGTAAGGCGCTTGATCCTTTTGTCAGAGTCATCACAGTGCTGGAATTGTCAATGCCCTGCGCTACCATGATTCCGGCTCTTGCAGCCCAATACGGCTCAGATCACAGCTTTGCAGCCGATAATGTCATAGTCACCACTATGTTATCTATGGTGACTTTGCCGGTTATCTTATATTTTCTAAAAGCCTTCGGGGGCTGATATTATATATGTTGCGAAAATGTATTTTCTACTATATGTATTAACAAAATAAACATGAAACATACGAATAATTTATGCAAATTTAATAAAAATGTTCGGAAATTTTATATCGCGGTTGACAAACTATTACAGGATTTGATAGTATAATAAGTGTAGCGAAACTAATGATGAATATCCTGGAAGTATTGAAAACAGAGCTATTTCGAAGAGTAATGCCAAAGCGGGCGGACAGCGCCGGTGGAATCGGATGCACATTTTCATTTAAGCCGGAATGTACTTTTATTATATGAAAGTACGAACAATGCCCGTAATCAAACAAAGGCTTGACCGGCCCGGCCCGAGGCGCCGGGACGTTTTAGGTAATTACTATTTATGGGAGGGGTAGTTTTATGGACAGGCTATTCAAACTCAAGGAGCACGGCACCAATGCCAGGACGGAAGTATTGGCGGGAGTAACCACATTTGTAACGATGGCTTACATAATGCTGGTCAATCCGATTATTCTGGCAAATACCGGCATGGATCAGAAAGCGGTGTTTGTAGCAACCATTCTGGCAACGGTCATTGCTACCTTCATCATGGCTTTTGTAGCAAATGTACCCTATGCAGTCGCACCTGGTATGGGACTGAATGCATTCTTCACATTTACGGTTTGTATCGTTATGAAAATACCTTGGCAGCAGGCTCTGGGAATTGTTTTTATCTGCGGACTGATTAATATTGTTATAACTGTGACCAAAATAAGAAGGATGATAATTTTTGCCATTCCCCAATCTCTGCAATATGCAATCAGCGGCGGTATCGGCTTGTTTATAGCATATATCGGTTTTATGGACGCACACTTCCTGGATTTCACACCAAACAGTACAGCCAGCACCGCCGGTACCTTTAAGAATGTAGTCCCCGCTCTGGCCAATTTTACGGACAAAGCCACGGTTCTGGCTTTGATAGGTCTGGTAATCATAATAGTTTTAATGCTTTTAAAAGTAAAGGGCGCTATAATCATTGGCGTACTTGCGTCTACCTTAATCGGTATTCCAATGGGAGTAACGCAAATACCCGAGATCACTGCAGCGTCATTTATTCCTCCAAGCTTAGCTCCTACTCTCTTTAAACTGGATATACCCGGACTTTTCAGTGATCCGTCGCAATTGTTCAAAATTCTGACACTCATTCTGGCTTTCAGCCTTGCAGATACCTTTGATACCATCGGTACCTTCCTTGGTACAGGCCGCAAGACCGGAATATTTGACAATAAGGATGAAGAATCCCTTACAAAGAGCAAAGGCTTCTCATCCAAGCTTGACAAAGCCTTGTTTGCAGACGCTACCGCCACTTCCGTAGGCGCACTGCTTGGGACCAGCAATACTACCACATATATTGAAAGTGCAGCAGGTATCGAAGCCGGCGGAAAAACAGGCATGACCTCGGCTGTCGTCGGAGTATTGTTCCTGCTTTCATTATTCCTGTCTCCTGTAGCGCTGATGGTGCCCAGCGCTGCTGTTGCTCCGGCGCTTATTGTTGTCGGCATATTGATGATGGAAGCCATTGCAAAGATCAAATGGAATGACTTTGAAGACGCAGCAGCGGCATTCTTTACGGCGGTTGTCATGCCTTTTTCCTACAGTATAGCAACAGGCGTGGCTGCTGGATTCATATTTTATGTTTTGGTCAAGATAGTAAAGGGCAAGGCAAAGGAAGTACACCTCATCATGTATATAGTCACACTCTTATTTGTACTGAAGTATATTATTGACGCAATGCAATTGTTTTAAGTAAATTGAAGTCCGCCCAAACAGCGGACTTCCTAGTTTTAGGAGGATATCATGTGTAGTTCAAAGGATCCGGTTGTGGCGGTAGTAATGGGAAGCGATTCCGACTTTCCGGTTATGAAAGGTTGTATTAAGATATTAAAGGAATTCGGAGTCATGGTTGAGGTGATGGTTTGCTCAGCTCACAGGACGCCGGATAAAGCGGCTGAATTTGCACGAAAGGCAGAGGAGAACGGTATTGACGTTATTATTGCAGCAGCGGGAAAAGCGGCTCATCTACCCGGGGTGTTGGCTGCGTATACGGTTCTTCCCGTAATCGGAATTCCAATCAAGTCTTCAACGATGGACGGACTGGATTCGCTTTTTTCAATTGTCCAGATGCCTTCAGGCATACCCGTTGCGACAGTGGCTATTGATGGCGCGGAAAATGCGGCTTTGCTTGCAGTTCAGATTCTTTCCGCAGCTAACGCCGGGCTCAGGACAAAGTTGAAGGAATATAAGAAAGCCCTTGCATCCGGAGTAGAGATAAAGAATGCACAATTGCAGCAAAGGCTGGAAGAAGAAGGGCTATAGGACAAAGGAGACATTCAATGCTTGAGAATGAAGTAAGGTTTGGAAAACTGAAGGAAGAATGCGGTGTGTTCGGAGTTTATAATAAAGATAGATTTGATGTGGCTCGACTTACCTATCACGGACTTTATGCCTTGCAGCACAGGGGACAGGAAAGTGCGGGGATTGCCGTAAATGATGAAGGGATCATTCTTCAGCACAAGGATATGGGGTTGGTACCGGAAATATTTAATGAGGTTGTTTTAAATCATCTAAAGGGTAAAATTGCCATAGGGCATGTACGATATTCCACTACCGGAGCAAGTTTGAGAGAAAATGCCCAGCCAATGGTGGTAAATTATAAAAACGGCCAGCTGGCGCTGGGGCATAACGGTAATCTTGTAAATGCCGCGGAACTAAGGAACCGTATGGAAGAAAACGGAGCTATTTTTCAAACTACCAGCGATACGGAAGTTATAGCAAACCTCATATCCAGGTACAGGATAGGCAGTGACAATATTGAAGACACCCTTAAAAATATGATGAAGGATATCAGGGGCTCATATGCCCTTGTAATAGTTACGCCCAAAAGGCTGATAGGCATCAGGGATCCCCACGGGCTCAGACCGCTGTGTATAGGACTTCTGGAAAACACCTATATTCTGGCTTCGGAATCTTGTGCTTTGGATTCCGTGGGCGCTGAGTTTGTCAGGGATGTAAATCCCGGCGAAATTGTATTAATAGGAGAGGGCGGGCTTACATCCATTCAGACTGAAGCATCGCAGCAAACAAGCCTGTGTATTTTTGAATTTGTTTATTTTGCCCGGCCGGACAGCACTATTGACGGTGTAAGCGTCTACCAGGCCTGGATTGAGGCGGGCAGACGCCTGGCAAGGGAGCATCCTGCCGACGCCGATGTTGTTATAGGCGCACCGGACGGGGGATTGAACGCTGCGCTGGGATTTTCAAGAGAGAGCGGCATACCATACGGCCAGGGACTATTGAAAAACAGATACGTCGGAAGGACTTTCATACAGCCTGAACAGGGCAAGAGGGAGTCCGGCGTCCGCATTAAATTCAATGCTATGAAAAGTGAAGTGGCAGGCAAGAGAGTAGTCATGGTGGATGATTCCATAGTAAGGGGGACCACTACCCGGAGGATCGTACAGATGCTAAAGGACGCAGGCGCAAAAGAGGTTCACATGCGCGTAAGCTCGCCGCCTTACAAGTATCCGTGCTATTTTGGAATTGATATTTCATCCTCCAGTCAATTGGTTGCATCGAAGCATTCGGTCGAGGAGATAAGAAAAATGATAGGCGCCGACAGTTTGGGTTATCTCAGCCTGGAAGAACTGCTAAAGACTCCGGTGGGGTCGCGCTGCAGCTTCTGTACGGCCTGCTTCAACTGTTGCTATCCTATGGAAGTGCCCGATGAGGGTGACAAACTTGCAGAATAATATGGAGGTATGGTTAAATGGCGACTTATAAAGACGCCGGCGTAGATGTGGAAGCCGGCTATAAAGCGGTAAAACTAATGAGAAATGATGTGAAAAGGACTTTCCGCCCGGAAGTGCTGACTGATATCGGCGGATTTGGCGGTCTCTTCGCCCTTGATAAAAGTAAATACGAAGAGCCTGTCCTGGTATCCGGAACTGATGGCGTAGGAACAAAGCTCAAAATAGCTTTTTTGATGGATAAGCACGATACAGTGGGTATAGACTGCGTGGCCATGTGTGTTAACGATATCATCTGCGGTGGCGCTGAGCCTTTATTTTTTCTGGATTACATAGCTCTTGGGAAGAACAGGCCCGAAAAGGTTGCCGAGATAGTGAAAGGCGTGGCCGAAGGCTGCATAATATCAGGCTGCTCCCTTATCGGCGGCGAAACTGCCGAGATGCCTGGATTTTACCCTGAAAACGAGTATGATATTGCGGGTTTTGCCGTTGGTATTGTTGACAAAAAGAAAATTATCGACGGTAAAAGTATAAAAGCGGGGGACGTCCTTATAGGGCTGGCGTCTTCAGGCCTGCACAGCAATGGATTTTCTCTTGTCAGAAAGCTTTTAAACCTATCGGAAGCCAAACTGAAGGAAAAGGTGGAAGCA
>VEPD01000027.1 GCA_012027035.1 Ruminiclostridium sp.
AAATTATATGAGGAATACAATATTAAAATAAAAGACGGATACTATTACATGTTTATGGACTGTTTCAGTCATGCAAGGACATTTACCGATATATCCCTTATATTCAAAATATTGCTTGATAAATTAGATAAAATTGAATACAATGCTTCATTTCATAATGATGAAATTAATAATAAATATATTAAAGAGATGTACAAATTCATAGAAAGGAATTATTACCAGAATATAGGTCTATCAGAAATCGCAGATCATCTTAATATAACAAAACAATATTTATGCAACATTATCAAAAAGCAATTCAATTTGACATTACATGATATACTTAATAACTATAGAATAGAAAAAGCAATAGAATTATTGAATATGGATCATAAAATTATTGATATCTCAAAAATGGTAGGTTTTACTAACAGTACATACTTTTCAGTTGTATTTAAAAAAATCGTCGGAATCAAACCGAGCGAATACCGCAGAAATAATTATTATGAAAAGGCAGGTACATTGTAAATCTTTTACCCGAATCTGAGGAGGAGCTTGCATATGTTAAGAAAATATCTACCGTTAGCTTTGATATGTTGTTATATAATTACATCCGCCGCTTGCACCGGTTCTACTGCCAAGAATACTTTAGCTCTGCCGGATTCAAGCGCCGTAGAAACCAAGCCTGTTGGTCCGGTTGTTTTAAAAGTCATAATGGTGGATTACGGTACTATAAAAAATACTCCTGCGGAAAAAGCGGTATTGGATTGGATAGGTCAGAAAATAGGAGCTGAAATCCAGCCTATTCTTATTCTCCCCTACGATTTTGACCAGAAAGTGAATTTGAAATTTGCAGCTAATGAGGATTTTGACATTTATCCCGAGTTTTCGACTGGAACAAGCCAGGGAAAAGCACTTCAAAGGTACAAAGCCGGCCAGATAATTTCTCTTTCTTCATATATTGACCAATATGCCCCCAACATGAAAAATCCCGATTTATTGCCGCCGGATTTTTTAGATTCCGTAACCTTTGACGGACAAGTATTGGGATTGCCAAATGGCGCTCTTTTATCCACAAGATATGTAATATCGGTAAGAGGCGACTGGCTTAAAAAACTTGGAATGAGTAATGTTGACACATTGGATAGTTTTGTAGGTTATATGGATAAAGTGAAAAACACGGACCTGAACGGAAATGGGCAAAAGGATGAAATACCGGTCTTTACAGGTGGCTGGGCTACAGGAACCGCATGGAAGCAAATATTCCTTAAATATGGCGGCAATAGCTGGATTGATGACAATGGTAATTATAACATAGACCTGCTGGACCCAAACTACAAACTAATGCTGTCAACGTTACAGGATTGGTATATAAAGGGATATATGGTAAAAGAAGCTTATACGGGCTCAGAAGACCTTCTCCGGTCATTTCAGCTAAAGAATATATTCGGCGCATTCGCATTCTGGTATACGGAAGGATTTAATGCAATGTGGGCTTTAAGACCAACCGTACCTGAAGCTGAAAATCTGGTAGTTTTACCAAAAGGACCGGGAAGGAATGAATTGCTTCAGCCCCAAAGAACCTGGGGCTTGGCCAGTGTAACTTCGAAGTGTAAAAATCCTGAAAAAGCCGTGAGTTTATTTAATTTACTGGTAACAAAGGAGGCTCAGCTTGTCTATACATATGGTATAGAAGGGGTTAATTGGCAATATGCCGATGCTGGGAAAACGTCGGTCAATCTTATAGGTGTCCCGGGTAATGATTACACCAGGGCGGAATATTACTTACAATACTTTTCATCAATCTATAGCGGGATATTATGCCCTCCTCTAAATACTGCATTTATAAGTGAGAGTACTAATACTCTTAATATTCCTATCGGTAAATTACCTGTGAATCCTCAGCTTGGAAGAAGCTTCAGCTATGACGATTCAAACTGGAATTCAAAAAAGACACAGGCCGACAGGGATACTTTTATTAAAGAAAATGAAACTAAAATACTTATGGGACAGATGAGCGTAGACCAATGGGACAATATTATAAAGCAGTGGAGGGAAATGGGCGGAGACGAATATCTTAAAGAGATAGGACAGGCGTATAGAAAGATGTCTGAGGAGACAGGGAAAAAATAGACTACCTTGCTGATGAAAGA
>VEPD01000525.1 GCA_012027035.1 Ruminiclostridium sp.
GGGGCTTTTTATAATGTCTATGGCTGCATATGTCATATACAGGAAGGATTTTTACTATAGAAACACCTTTGCCCTGATATTCTACTTCACGACCATGTTTTCGGGAGGGCTGATCCCCTTCTACATATTGATAACAAGGTATCTTCAATTGAAAAATAGTTTGTTTGCCATGATATTGCCCATGATGGCAGGCGGATTTAATATTATACTGTTAAAAAATTTTTTCAAAACGATACCGGATGCGGTTGTAGAGTCGGCAAAAATCGACGGAGCAAACGACTTTTATATTTATGCGAAGCTGATAATGCCGCTCTCGAAGGCAGGATTGGCAACGATTGGCCTTTTTGTGGCCCTTGGCTATTGGAATGATTGGTTCTTAAGCATGCTTTTTATAGAAAAAAGTAAAATGTTCAACCTGCAATATTTCTTATACAAAATGCTGAATGATATAGACGGTATGAACAGGATAGCTTCCGAATCGGGAGTACCGCTTCCCCAAATGCCGTTGGAAAGCATGAAAATGGCAATGGGCGTCATTGTGAGCGGACCTATGATCCTGCTTTATCCTTCTTTGCAGAAGTATTTTGTAAAAGGTATAACGATAGGAGCTGTAAAGGGCTGATACCGGCATTGCCGGATAGCATAAAAACATATTTATAAGGAGGGAACAGACATGTTGAAAAAATTCTTTAAGCCGTTGACTCTCGTTTTAGCGCTTCTTATGGTCATCAGCATATTTGCTGCGTGCGGGCAGGGCGACGCCAACCCGGGAGGAACTGAAAAAACGACAGTGCAGGCAGAACAATCGACTACACAAACAGAACCGGCAAAATCCCCGTATGAAATACAAAAGGAAAAGTTCCAGGCTATTACAATGTATCTTCCGGGAGCGGCTCCCACAGACTTTGAAAAAGTAATGGCAAAGGTGAATGAAAAACTGAAGGTAAATGTCAACGCAAGTCTGGCCATCAACTTTGTATCATGGGGGGATTTCGACACCAAATTTCCACTCTTGCTGGCTTCCGGAGAGCCCTTTGATTTGATTCTTTCGTCCAAGTGGGCCAAATTTTCCGACGGCGTCATAAAAGGGGCGTACCTGCCGCTGGATAAACTTTTGCCCGATTATGCCCCGGGGTTGTGGAAGGACCTTCCTCAGGAGTTCTGGGAGGGTGCCAAATACCAGGGGAATATAATGGCAATGCCAGCCAATTACAATGCAATCAACACATTCGGATTATTCTACAGGGATGATCTGAGAGTAAAATACGGTCTGGGCGAAATCAAGACGCTGGAGGATTTTGAAAACTATCTGACCGCCGTCAAAAAGAATGAAACTGAAATAAAACCCTTCATGGGCGGCAAGTTTGATGTAGATTTGCTCCAGTGGGTTACGTTTTACTTTAATCCCAAAAAGTATACATCCATATCTTCAGCACAAAGATTGCTGGGTTATGTGGAGTCCGAGCCTGACAAACTGTATTCGGCATTGGACCCATATCCCGGCGATTTGGAGGCAGGCGCCAAATTCAGGGAAGTGTTGAGCAGATGGAATAATGAGGGCCTCATTTCCAAGAATATGTCCGCTAACAAGACCAGGGGAATAGAATATGTAAGAAACGGGACATCGGCGGTTGCTGCACTTAACATGACCAATGCCTTTGACGAATATGTGAATATAAAGAACGCACATCCGGATTGGGATTTCAAATATTTTGAATTTGATATAAATGCGGATATAATTCAGAAGGCTACTCCGGATCAATCCTCGGTTTATAAAAACTCGTCCAATCCGGAAAAGGCTGTAATGGTTTATGACCAGCTTATCAGTGACAAAGAGATCAACCAGCTCACAAGATATGGCATAAAGGGCGTGCATTATGATGTTACGCCAGAAGGGAAGTTCTTTGTACCCGAAGGCGTGGATGCTACCCTTTTTGCTCCCGAAGCGATGTCAAGCTGGGCATGGAGGCAGGACAGGTATGAAATTCCTAGAAAAGGTGACTTTGAATGGTTGGCCAAAATAAGACAGGATGTGGTCGTACCTAAAGGGAAAATCCTCCTTGAAGAAAATTTTGTCGCCGATACTACCGAAATTGCTGCGGAACTTGCAGCTTGCAGCCAGATTTCCAACACATATGCCGAAGGGTTCAGTTCAGGTATACTTGATCCCGTCAAGGATTACGACGGGATGGTGGCCAAGCTGAAGGCGGCAGGATTGGAAAAAGTGCAGAAGGTTGTACAGGCCCAATGGACGGAATATCTCAAGACTGTAAAAAAATAAATAAGAGATAGGGAGGATATCGAGACTGTTCCTAAATACAGGAGCAGTCTCTCCTTCTGGAGAAAACAAATGAGTAAAAAGATTTATTTATCTGTGATAATGCATGCCAATATGCTTTATGACCGTTTTGGGAAGGATGAAATACTGGATAAATTCCCAAAGATGTACCGGTATATAGTCGAATCGATTCAAAAATATCCGGAGATAAGGGTAGGATTCGAATTGTCGGGAGTGACGGTTTTACTGCTCAAAAAACATGCTCCGGATATCCTTGAAGGGCTTAAAGATATTGTAAAAGCAAAAAGGGGTGTGTTTCTAGGTACATATTTTTCAGATCCGCTCAATATGTGTACGGATGAGTACTTCAATTACTGGAATGCATGGCTGGGTACCGAAATCATAAGGAGGGAGCTGGGAGAACCTTCAGGCTTCTACCCCCAGGAAAATTCGTACCATCCCGGAATGCCGGCAATACTAAATAAATTGGGACTCAAATGGATGACCGTACCGAGCATACCGAATAAAAAGCCGGCTTATGTCAAAGGACTCGATAGCGGAACGATTGTCGGAGTGCCATGCGAAGTGGCGGATTACGATAAATTTGAGCGTTTTTATGAAGAGTACCCGGATAATTCCATTATAGTACCTATAATTGATTCCGAATATCATCCGAACTTCGATAAAATAATAAAGAAGCTGGCGGAAATGAAAGAAGCCGGTAAGGAGATCGAATGGATGGGCATACCCGATTATCTTAAGGCATTTAAGCCTGAAGGGGAGTATTTCTATCCTCCTATGACCAGTGTAGACCTGTTTTACTCACGCTGGATAACAAGCCCGGAAAACATAAGGGTTCATGAGGCTACTATGGAAGCTGTCAAGCTGTATCATGACGCAGTAAAGCTGAAGGAAATGATAAAAGGCGAGTATGAGCACGATATAGACATCCCTTATAAAGACTCCACGGTAATAGAAGAAAAAAATATAATAACGGCTGAAATAGAAAGTTTATCCTGTTTACCCGATATAGACAGGGAGTATCTTTCCAAAGACGGTACGGTATCGACGCTTACACGGGCTTTTTATCTTCTGCTCTGGGCAATGAATTCAGATGCGCGGGGATGGTTCCCTCTGGTACAGAAGACTCGTGAAAGGATGGACAGCTTTCTTGCCGCCTCAGCTTTATGCAGGGATGTTATTGACAGGGGACTTCATTATGTGAAGCATCAGAAGGGGTATTCGGACAGCGATGTAATGCTTGTCTACAATCCGCATATGAAAGAAGGCTTTGATGTATGTATTAAAACAGGTAAAGCTCTCGAATTTGATAATATAAACAAAAGTGACGCCATGAATTTGAAATCTCAGGCCGGAGTTGAGACTATCGTAAGGTTTCAGGGAGATGCGAAGCCCTTTGGATTTCTCAAGTACAGGCATTCAGATATATATGACAGGTTCAGATGGGAAGATGGAAGGTCGGTCGAAAATGCGTCTTCAGGATTGTCACTGCAAGATTACAGCCTGGAGTACAAATTTAACAACACACATATGACTGTGTACCTGAATATGCCTGCTTTTATCGAGACAAAAAACGGGACTGTGGAAATGGATTTTATCAAATATCCCGGTTTCAAACCCGTTTTTGTCCAGGCCGGACACAAGCTGTACCCCTGCATGCGGATAGGCAGAAAGCTCAATGAAAGCATATATGTAACTGAAAATTATACTTTGAAGGATGACTGCCTGGAATGTGAATGGGAGTTTTATTTTCCCAGGGATATCATACTTGGCAATCTTACCTGGGAGACAAATGCCATAGAAGCTGTTATCAGGGGTAAATTCAATAAAACATACTATAACATACCGGGGGGTATAATTGAGCATAACTCTGAAGATGGGAGAATGGCTGCTTTGAATTTTGCTATTGCAACCGGTGATGGGAACGGAGTGTCGGTAGTTTCGCTGACAGGCAGCCAGTGCTTCAGGTTTGACCGGAATACCGGCGAACTGGCACTTTCATTGGGTGCGTCGACACTGGGACCGTCGTCGGTTCCGGCGCATATGGGAGTAGATCCCGAATGTACTAACGGATCAGGCATATACCAGTTTGAGAAGTTCGGCTTTGTGACATTCAAGGGTGCATACAGGCACAGGTTTGCCATAATCCCTTTCACCGGAAAGCGGGAGGACTGTGGGATAGACCGGAGAGCCGAGCTTTGCAATAAGAATGTTTATATATATTAGAAAAGGGAACAGGCAATATGTTTCTTAATTATGTTTCTTGATAAAGAGGGGTTCATCCTATGGCAAAGGGAATCATATTCGATATAGAAGAATTTGCCCTGTACGATGGGCCGGGCATACGGAAAACAGTATTTTTCAAAGGCTGCCCCTTGAGATGTACCTGGTGCCATAATCCCGAGGGTATATGCTTTAATAAAGAGCTGCTGGTCAGTAAATCAGCGTGCATAAATTGCAAAAGATGCAAATCCGTGTGCAGTCATAATGTGTGCGTTGCATGCGGCATGTGCGTGACAGTGTGTCCCTTGCGGCTCCGGAAGGTCTGCGGGACGGTATATGACGCAAAAGATTTAGCTGCGGAGTTGTTGAAGGACAGGGATTTCCTGGAGAAGAACAATGGGGGGATCACCATTTCCGGAGGTGAGCCTCTGGCCCAGCCGGAGTTTCTGTGGGAACTCCTGGAAAGGCTGAAACCCGTCCATACCGCAATCGAGACTTCGGGTCATGCGCCGCTTGATAC
>VEPD01000233.1 GCA_012027035.1 Ruminiclostridium sp.
GTTAAGCCGGAAAACAATGAGTTTCAATTATACAGTGAACATAAAATCTGTTTGAATATAAGGGACTATTCCTACTTCACAATCTTATCATATATCTTCTTTGTTTCTTGAACCTTCTGGTTATAAGCCTTCTCATATTCAACAATACCTGCATCGTTCATTTCCTGTACGTAATTTGCCCACTCTTTTTCAAGATCTTTCTCACCAATCAAAAATGGGACAAACCACTTCTTCCTGATATCATTCAACTTGGATTTTAGTTTTTCCTCTGCTGGTGACATTTTAACAAAGGCTACATATGGAGGATTATCAGTAAAAGCTTTATCATAATATATTTCCAATGCTTTGTTTAAATACTCAACCTGCGGGGTATTTTCCGTTCTTTCCGGAGCTAAATCAATCCCTTTCTTAAGAGCCTCTGAGAAGCTGCCTTCTTTTTCAATCTGCAAATATCTTCCCATTGCAATAACATATGAGAAAGGTGCCCAATCTGCACGTTTTGCATTACTGGTTGAATAATAAATCTCTCCTGTATCCTTAAGATATTCATTAAGATTAAAATCTGTAATATTTCCAGAGGCATCCAGTTTGTAATGCACCCCTTCAACTCCGTACCAGATCGTCCTCTGTCCGGCATCGGAATACATATAATTTACGAAATCCAATGCACGATCTGCATTCTTAGATGCTTTTGAAACTACGATTCTGGTGGTTGGCCTCATTGCAGTATTATAAGTCATCCCTGTGCCTGCAGGTCCTACTATCGGAGGTTCAGGTACTTGAACATCTTCTATTGTTGCATCCGGGAAATACTTTTTATAATTATCGAATTCTCCCGCATATAAAGCCGGTCCTACAACTGTAACAATTGCAGTTTTTCCCATTGCAAAATCATCATAATTCGACCATGCTTCTTTTGTCATAATTTCTTTATCTATAAGGCCTTCCTTATATAGGTCAACAAAGAGTTTTGTAACTTCCTTTGTCTTATCTGAGGTTGAATAATCATGGAAATATCCTTGTTCATCAGGCACCAGCTGTAGTACTCCTGTACCGTGGGTAGCATAGAACAACTGTTCAATATCATAGGTAATAGAAGTTCCTTTATTACTGTTGTAGCTGAATGGTATTACTTTAGGATTACCTTTTTTAATTGCCCTCAGGACATTGACAAATTCATCAAAAGTAGTAGGCACGGAAAGACCCAGAGGCTTGAGAACCCTCATATTGATAAATGGCGCTCCCATAACATTCTTTCTATATACAAGACCATGTCCCGCCACAGTCTTCTCGGCTTCTCCACTATTATCAACATAATTTATCATTTTCCATACAGGATCCTTCATGACCAAATCCAAAGCAGCATATCTTTTCGGGTCTTTGGAAACATACTCTCCTATATCAATGAAAAGTCCTTCTTCTACTCCCTTATTGTACAACACATCAGCGTTGGCATTTGAAGAATTAACCGGAAATATCATTATATCGGAAGCGTTTCCTGCTTGTATTGCGAGCTGCATCTTCTGGATATACTCATCGAGAAACGCAGTCTTAAACGTGAGATTTATCCTCAACGTTTCATTTATCTTTTGTAGTATTCTGTCCTTTTTCAATGCCTCCGGATTATCGAGCCCAGGTACATCCGCATTGGACAATTCAATATCAACCACCGGAAGCTCTTCTGCCTGTGTCGTGGCTGCTGCAGTCCCTGCCGCTGTTGTCGTTTCCCCGGTACCTGCTTTTTGAGCGCAGCCTGCCATCACGCTGAAAATAAACACAGAAACCAGAACCAGAGTCAGAATCTTAAACCTTTTTTCCCCTGTCATAACAAATCCTCCCTTTTCTTAATTTAATATAGCAATTGCATATGCAACTACTTTCGTGATTAATGATTAACGGGCATTTATATCATTCTTTTATAGCGCCTATTAAAATTCCTTTTGCAAAATGTTTTTGCAAAAACGGGTAAAGCAGCATTATGGGGAGCATCGCACATATTATTACTGTCATTCTTAATGATGCGGGCGGTATATATCCGAGGCCTTCCGTCATCGCCTGCACCCCCTGACCACCGCCACTAAACACTTGGTTAGGCTGCTCAAGTAGCCTCTTCAATATCCATACAAAAGGCTGAAGCTGAGGATTGTCAACAAAAATCAGATAAGAGTACCAGTCATTCCAACTCGCTACCGACTCAAAAAGAAATATTGCTGCAAACATTGGTAGTGTTATAGGTATGATAATAACAAAAAACATAATGATTTCATTTGCACCGTCAATTAAGGCTGCATCCTCTAGCTCTTTGGGCACACTATATGAAAAATAATTCCTCATGATTACAAAATTTCCTGCGCTCACTAAAGCAGGTATTACCATTACCCAGAACGTATCAAGTAACTGTAAATCTCTTATTAGGAAATAGTATGGAACCAGCCCTCCTGAAAAGAACATTGTAAGAATCACAAGAAAGTTTATGAATGACATACCTTTAATGTACTTTTTGGAAACTCCATACGCCATAGTACCTGTCAATAAAAGCGTCCCTGTAGCAGTGAGAAGAGTCTTTGCCGCGGATATGACGAGCGCCTTTTGAAAAACGCCTCCAAAAATAATCGCTTTATAGTAAGTAAAGCTTGGTATATAATCGGGAAAAAACAAGGGAGGCTGTTGTATAAATGAAGTATTGGGATTGAGCGATGCTATTAAAACATACCACATGGGATAAAAGCAAATTAACGCGAAGCCTCCAGTAAACACATATACAAACACATCATAAAAGTTAAATCTATTCCTTTTTCTTTTTATCATACCATTCTCACCCGTTTTCAAAATTACAATTGTAATATTTTAATCGTTTATGTATAAAATCATTTAGTCAATTTAACAAAACCATTTTATACAAGCATTATAAAATACCCATAACATTCATTTTCTCAACTAATTTATTTGTTACAAGTATCATAAACAATCCTGCCAAGTTAAAAATCAGACCAAGCGCAGTCGCCATTTCATATTGGCCATTCAGCAAACCGGACCTGTATAGATATGTGGAAATCACATCACCTGTATCCCATACGGCAGGGTTATACAGTAAAAATATCTGTTCAAAATTAGAACTTGAGCTAAAGATTCCCGAAAAACTAAGTATCAACAAAACAGCTATAGTCGGCTTTATTCTTGGGAGAGTGATATACCACATCATTTTCAACCTGTTTGCACCATCCAGATATGCGCATTCATATAATTCTGGGTTGATTCCGGCAATTGCAGCCAAATATATTATTGTTGCAAAGCCTGCTCCTTTTACTATTCCGGATATAACAAGTATCGCCCGGAAATATTGCGTCTTTACCAAAAAGTATATCGGTTCCTGACCCAGGCTTGCTATTATTCTGTTAAGCGGTCCGTCGCTTGGCGAAAGGAAGGTTATTACAAGGCCTGAAAAAACGACCCATGAAAGAAAATTCGGCAAATAAACAAAGGTCTGGAATATTCTTTTCAAAAAACCTACTCTTATTTCATTAAGCATAAGTGCAAGTAAAATAATAAATGCAAAACTAAAACCTATATTATATATATTTATGATTACCGTATTCCATAATACTTTATAAAAATAGGGATCCCAGAATATTTCCGTAAAATGCTTAAATCCAACCCAAGGACTACCCAGAACTCCACGACTTATTTTTAAGTCTTTGAACGCAGCTAATATACCATACATCGGGAAGTACTTGAATATAATTGTATGGACAAAACCAGGCAGTACAAGCAAATAAATAAACCAGTATTTTTTAATGTAAGTAATAAGACCGATGCGTCTCGAAACCGTATTATTAATGCTAATACCAGCGTTCATTTCAAGCCCTCCAGTGGATGCTTACTTAACAGGTATCTTACATTTATAATATATCAAATATTACGGAAACCATAGTAGTACAATTTTTTTTAAAATACGTACTATTTTACTATTGTCCGGAAATTTTCGGCATAGTTACGGTAACAGTTGTACCTTCGCCTGCAGTACTCTCCATAACAACTCCATACTCCATACCGAAGTATAGCTGGATTCGTTTCTGAACATTAAATATTCCAATGCTGGTACCCTTAAGTTCCCCTTCCAGAACCTTCTGAATTTCCTTTAAACGCTCCGGTTCAACCCCAATGCCGTTATCAGCAACCTTAACCAGTACATTCCCGCATTCTTCATAAATGTGTATGTTTATAAATCCGCCTTCAGGCTTTTTCTGAATGCCATGGTGGATTGAGTTCTCTATAAGAGGCTGTAAAATAAGCTTGGGCGTCATATATGACAGCAGATCGTCGCAAATAAACCATTGGACCGCAAGCTTGTCGCCAAATTTTATCTTTTGTATTGCTACATATGTCATTGCATGCTTTATCTCTTCCTCTATCCTTA
>VEPD01000228.1 GCA_012027035.1 Ruminiclostridium sp.
GTATAATATATTTACCCTGATTAAACTTATTATTACCAATTATACGAATAAGTCCGAATAACCAAGGATTTATTTGTATTTCAACTTTAGTTAAAAATATCCACCCTTGATTTTCTCCAAAGGCGGATATTAAGTAATGTTTATTAAAAAATCACAATGCTACCATTTCAGGCTTCAGAAAATGTTTACATTATCCGATTCCCTGGTTTCGAGGTGCATTATTACATTACACAACTGCATTCTTGCCGATAACAATGGGCCAGCTGGGTTCCCCCTTCAGGTTCCTTCCTTTGGACATTACAACGTTCTTGTCAAGGATGGCGTAATCAAGCTGCGAATCCTCACCGATCCGGGATCCCTGCATAACAATGCTGTTTCTGATAACAGCGCCTTTACCCACAGTCACGCCTCTGAACAGCACACTGTTTTCCACTGTCCCTTCGATTATACAGCCATCAGCTATAATGGAATTCGCAACCTCAGCTTCCTCGTTATATTTCGTCGGGGCTTCATCCTTTACCTTGGTATATATTTTACCATTTTCAATAAAAAGCTGCCTTCTGATTTCAGGGTCAAGAAGCTCCATATTGCATCTGTAATACATCTGTATGGTAGAGAAGCTCCTCCAGTAACCATTGAATTTATAGCCGTAAATACCAAGCTTGTCAAGCTTTTTAATCAAAATATCTCTAACAAAATCATAATTCCCGTGGGCAATACATTCTTCCAATAAAGAAATCAAATATTCTCTTTTTACAATATAAATTCCCATGGAGCCAAAAACAGTTTCAGGGTTCTGAGGTTTTTCCTGAAGGTCTGTTATACGGTTGTCACCTGAGATTTTCACAATTCCCATCTGGGATAATTCTTCCCTGGGCAAATCGCTCATATCTCTGTATGCCAATGTAATATCAGCATTGTTTTTCATGTGAAAATCAAGCATATCGCCGAAAAGCATTTTATAAATTCCATTTCCCTGTGCAATAACTACATTGTCCTCATTACTGCGTTTTAAAAAGGAAAGGTTGTTATACATGGCGTCAGCGCTGCCCTTATACCATCCTGTATCATCTCCGGCTAAAGAAGGGGGGAAGATAAACAGCCCGTCGTTCCTTCTGTCAAGATCCCATTCCTTGCCCGATCCAAGGTGGTCCATAAGGGAGCGGAAGCTGAATTGCGTCATAACCCCCACATTTGTTATTCCCGAATTGACCATGTTTGAAAGTACAAAATCAATTGCCCTGTATTTCCCGCCTACCGGAATTGCCGAACTCGACCTTATTGTTGAAAGGTCTTTAAGCTTATGCTTTTTCCAGCCTGTAAGTATAAGGCCCATTGTATTTATCATTCGCACTCACTCCCCCTGAATACATTTTCCCCTGAAGGTATGCTTAAACTGCAGAAGTCCTCCGGCTGGACATTCATATCCACCATTACATTCCGTCCGATCTGCGTTCCGCCAGGCACAACCGCTCTTTCCCCGATAACGGTGATACCGGAATTATAGATATTCGGCTTAAGCACATTAATTTTATTTTCGCCTCTGCCGATCACCGCATTTGGTCCGATTTCCACATTTTCACCTAAAATGCATTGTGATATGATGCTGTCTGCGCCTATCCTGGTATTTGACATAATTATGGAATCCTCTACCTGGGCGCCTTTTTCTATAAATACTCCCGGAAACAACACAGAGTTCCGGATTTTTCCGTAAATCATGCATCCCTCGGCAACTATAGATGTTTTCACACTGCCGCCGGTTCCAATGTAATGGGCGGGTTTTACCGGGTTTGGCGTGTATATCTTCCATGAGGGATCGTATAAATTGAATTCCGGGACCCTTTTTATCAAATCCATATTTGATTCCCAGAACGCCTGAATGGTGCCTACATCCCTCCAGTAGCCCTTGTATTTGTACGCCCACATGCTGCGGCCCTCAAAGAGCATCATGGGAATTATGTTCTTGCCGAAGTCATGCTCAGAGCCCTTTATGGCGTCATCCCTGATAAGATATTCCCTTAAGACCTTCCTCGTGAATATGTAAACGCCCATGGAAGCAAGAGTGCTTTGCGGCTTTGCGGGTTTTTCTTCAAATCCGGATATTCTGCCGTTTTCATGGGTATTCATTATTCCGTATCTTGAGGCCTCTTCCAAGGGTACGTCAATAACGGAAATGGTGGCGTCGGCATTGGTCTTCTTATGGAATTCCAGCATACTTGAGTAATCCATCTTGTATATGTGGTCTCCGGATAAGATTATGACATATTGCGGGGCCAGCTTATCCACATAATCCGTATTCTGGAACACTGCATTGGCGGTACCCTTGTACCAGTCGCCGCTTTCTTCCTTTAAAAATGGAGAGAGTATGGTCACACCGCAGTTCATCCTGTCCATATCCCACGGCTTTCCAAAACCTATATGGGAATTGAGTTTCGACGGCTGATATTGGGTCATCACACCAACGGTATCAATCAGTGAATTAATACAATTGCTTAACGATAAGTCAATTATCCTGTATTTGCCTCCGTAAAGCGCGGCAGGCTTTGCCATCTTCTATGTCAGCACTCCAAGCCTGCTTCCCTGCCCTCCTGCAAGCAGAAGGGCGATAATCTCCTTTTTCATCATTTGTCCACCCCCAATGGATCGATTTTAAGATATTGTTTTATGTACTACAGTGAAAACTTCATTGTTTATTCGGCATACATGCGTCTTACAGAAATAGCCTTATTTACCACCCCGGGGACAAACCCGCACACATATGCCGCATACCGTTCCTCTGCCAGGTTCCACCTCTTAAAGCATCTTCCCGTATATTGCCAATCAGATTATAGCATATCAAAATAATTATTGCGAGGGGTCGCAGATATCATAAAAAGCAAATTAATTTATTGAATTTTATCATGTTTAGCAGGGTTGCTTTTACTCTGCTGGCAAAAATCACGGTGATATGCTATAATATGAAAGCGCCTGAAAACCGGCAATACCTACCACTGAGGAAAGGAAGGCCTTTTAATGAATTCGTTGGGAAGCGACAGGGAGGTTGTGGAAAACAAGCTGATTCTGCTTTATCTGATAGATGGAATCAAAGCTCCGGTAAGCAATCTACAGATTACTAAACTGATACTGGAAAACAAATTTATGAACTATTTTCTGCAGCAACAGTTTTTGAATGAGCTTCTTGATGGACAATTCCTGCAAACGGAATCATCGGATGAAAAAGTGATGTATAAAATAACCCAGGCCGGAAAACAAAGTCTGGGGTACTTTTCCGGGCTAATCCCATCAGGGATAAAAGGTAGGATTGACAGCTCCATATCGGCAATTCGAAAGAAAATCAAAAACGAGACACTTATAACTGCTGATTATATTACTGAAAGTGAAAATAAATTTGTAGTCAACTGCAGGGTTGGAGAAGATAATTTCAATCTTATGGAAATCAATGTGACAGTAGGAACCAGAAACGACGCCCGGACGATATGCAGCAATTGGAAAAGACATACGCAGGATATCTATGCGGAAATCATCAATGTACTTACAAAACAAAGGGAGTAATCCGTTTTATAGCAAAACCGTACAAAACTATCAAAATATTTATTAAGTTTCATTTTAGGGAATATGCTCTTTAATGCCTTTTTAGTTTTTTCATCGGAATAGGTTTGTTTTTCCTTCATTTTTTCAACATATTTCTTCAAATTTTCAGTTGAAAACGAGCTTTTTTTATCATAGCAGGAAACTAATATCAATGTCATTATTATTGCGGCTACTATGAGGAGATATTTATTCACCATTTTAAGACCCCCTCTGAAAATTAAACCTTATGCTGTACCAACATATGATAGTCAGTATAGGAACAATCTCAACATTATTCATATTATAACATATTTTTTAAAGGCGGTACAGATACCGGCTGATAGTCGATCAATTCAAATCTGGCAATAAACAATTTATTGCCGTTTCCTTTTAAGGAAGGCTGGCGAGCACAACTCCGTCCCCAAAAAACGGCGAAGTCCTGTCCATAATTACAGCCATCTGGGCACGGGTTATTTCATCATCAGGATGGAAAAGACCATCGGGATAGCCTTGCAGAATCCCATATCCCGCCATTTTCATAATGGCGGCGTAGGACCATTTATTACCTGTTGGCGTGACGTCGCTGAAATTTGTTTTTTCGCTTATGCTTCCGCTGAATTGCAGTGACAGCCTGCCAAGCATGGTGGCAATCTGTTCACGGGTTACAGCAAGGTCCGGGCCGAATTTGCCGTTTCCGATGCCCTGAATTATGTTATATTCTCTAGCAATCTCTATTTCATTTTCTGCCCAATGGCCGGAAATATCGTTGAAATAAGCATTCCCGGCTTTTGCCGGGCTATCGGGCCCCAGCGCCCTGACGAGTATAGCCGCCGCCTGGGCTCTGGTTAGAGGCGAAGCAGGTAAAAAAGATGATTCCGAAACTCCCTTCATCCATTCCTTTTCAGCGACATTTATTATGGAGTCCATCGCCCAGTGCCCTTCTACATCCTCAAAATAGAAACCGTTCAGCCATAGCTTGTAATAATCCCAGGTTTTCAGGGATTCCTGGCCAAGGCTCCAACTGCCGGATCCCTTAAGATTATATTTCTGTACCAGCTTAAGCTTGTATTTAATTGATTGTTCATTCTCAAACCATATGTTATATTTTCCTGCTGTCAACAGGGAACCGAAAACATAAGGCTTCACATCTCCGGCTTTTATTGTTATTGTTGCTTTCGGAGACTGATATTCCGTATCATACGTTACAATTCCCCTGTATTTTCCTATCAAATCCTCCACTCGGTCTTCACTTACACCATAGCCCCCATATGTAGAACCCCGTTTCCAGTACCTTCCATAGAATGGTAGGCCCAGAACAATCTTATTCGCGGGCACCTCTTTTAAAGCATTTATTATAGAGTTTTCTACAAACCGTGCAGATGCTACAGGTCCTTCGGGCCCCCCCTGGTAACTCTGGTCATAAGTCATCAGCATCAAATAGTCACTGTATTTGGAAAGCTCCGCATAATCGTAGGATTTCTGCCAGCCTGTATCAATTGCAAAAGGCCTGGGAGCAACTGCAACAGAAATACTTTTCCCTGCCGGCAGTTCTTCTCTAAGAATCCTGACGAAGTCGGAATAGCTCTCACGCTCATTACCTGTGAGGTTTTCAAGGTCTATATTGACCCCGTCAAGATTATATCCCTTAATGGCTTCCTTGATTTGAACTGCTAGCGTATCCTTGTTTTTGAGAGCATTGATGCCTGTCTGTCTATCCCAGTGATTGCTTAGAAAGGGAGTGACCTTTATTCCTTTTTCATGCATTTTACCTATGAAAGAAGAGTCCGGAGTCTGTGAAAGCTTCAAGTTTCCATCCGGGTATATGTCAAAATAGCTGGGAGAAATATCATCCAACGAATCTCCTGTACTGTCAACCAAATCTGAATACGAATTTGTATTGCCAAAATATATATAGCTCATACTGAATTTATTCTCAGGCCCGGCAGATGTCTCCTGGGCCAACAGAACTGTTGAACTTAGCACAATGGCACTAATGACAGAAATTATCCTTGATAGATTCCTTCTCCCCACAAATACACCCCGTTTTAATATGAAGTTTTTGCTGTAGTACTAATACCATACAACACAGGATGATTTTATTCAATGAGCAAATTATGTAAACCAATTGGAATGGGGATATATAACCTGGCAGGTCAAGTGGGGTGCAAGTGGGGACGGTTCTTGACTTGCGCGGTAAACGCAAGTCAAAAATCTTTCTTTTCTTGCCCTAAACTCTGCGAAAATGGCTGCATTTTTGGAAATACTTTTTATACCTTTCTATCAGGCTTGGTTATTTTCGATCAACTGCCTCAGCGGTATGATTTCTTTTTTGTTATTCCCGAAGAAGGTTATCTCAGCGGAATTATCATCTATTACTTTTTCGATCCATACTGGAGAACCCTCATGAAATACCTTGATGGAATCTGATGATTTCATTATCATCCTTGCTCTGTTTGCATCCAAAAGCAATCCCTCCTGTCTGAATTTTTTAATGTAAATAGTTTCCCATTTATAAAAGCTTTTATGTGTCTGGTCGGGACAATAGTACATAAATCACATGGAATGGTTCAAACTATTATTGATTGTTTATTATTTTATTACTAATTATTACTAATAATTTTTCGAGGAGGTTTTTATGAAAAAAATACGTCTGGGTGTCATAGGCACCGGTCTTGCATGGGAAAGGCTTCACTACCCTGCTTTTAAAGAGCTGTCGGATAAATTTGAAATTGCTGCATTGGCTAATCGTACAAAAAAGGACGCTAAGGAATTTGCCATTAAAATCAATCTTGATATGCAAAATGTTTATGACGACTATAAGGCAATGATAAAAAGAACCGATTTGGACGCAATCGACATCCTTGTACCCATAGAATTGAATTATGAAGTTTCGGAAGAAGTGGCGAAAGCCGGCAAGAGCTTCATATGTGAAAAGCCCATGGCGCCTGATATGGGACAGGCCAAAAAATTTCTGGAACTTGCACGGAAACATATCGTTAAAATCATGATTGCCGAAAACTACCGCTACAACGAGGAAAACAACAAAATCAAACAGTTGATAAGCGAAGGCAGAATCGGAGACATAGTGTATTTTATTAAGAATAACATTAATTGTTTCCCCTGTCAGATGACAAAAGATACTTACGCCGGTACCGAATGGAGGCAGCATCCCGACTTCCCCGGCGGTGCATTTCTCGATGCGGCGCTGCATGATATCGCTGCGGTAAGGCACATTTTCGGGGCTGTTCAGTGCGTCCAGGCTTTCGGCAAACCACAGAAGGAAGATTTTAATCCTTATTTGTCTGTAAACGCCAATATTCAGTTTAAGAACGGAATCATCGGGCAATACACCTACTTCCCTTCCGGCACCGAATCGCAAAAGCCGTATGTAGGCTTCAGGATTTTCGGAACCAAAGGCGAAATCTATCTTGAAGAAAAGTCCAGTGGTATAATCAATGTGGCATATAACGACGGAAAGTCCGAGAAAGTGTCCTATACGCCTGAAAGAGGCTATTATAATGAGCTGTTGAATTTCTACAACGCATTGACCGGGACTGAAAAGATATCCGTCACACCGGAAATTGAGTATGGTGACGTCAAGAATGTATTTGACATACTTGAATCCATAGCTTCGCGTAAAGTTGTATATGTAGACGAACATCAGCCCGAAGAGCCTAAGGCTTATATTGAGGGAAGCGACGCAGTCAGGATGTATATACAGTAATGCCGTACATTATGGAAATGATGTGAACTACCCTGGCGATGGGTAAACATAGCTGCAAACTTCTGCATCAGGTTCCGTCATGGGCAGTCTGTAATGTCCTGTCTCACTCCAATGCGGGCGCTTGTCATTCGCCTTCCGTGGCTCATACAAGCGTCTGCGGCATCCGTGCCGCAGGGTAACGGCCGCA
>VEPD01000415.1 GCA_012027035.1 Ruminiclostridium sp.
CCGGACCGGTGTATTCAACCAAAGCGGTCGTACGGGGAAATATTGCCGTCGGCGTAGAGACTATAGGCGGCCTGGATCCTTCACAACAGGGAGGGCTCAGGGTTCCTGGCAATATGAAGGGCGGAATGGACGTATCGCAGCAGCAATATACGATTCTGGAATATCTGGTCAAGGAAGGCGATTCAGTCAAAGCCGGTCAGCTTGTGGCAAGGCTCGACTCTCCCGGCCTAAAAACAAGTATTGCAACAAAGCAGGAGGAACTTGGCATTAAGAGCCAGCAATTGGCTGACCTATGCCAGATACCTGTCGATCAGGTCAACAATATCAATCCTTCAAGCGGTATAACCATAATGGCGCCTGTTGACGGTAACATTACCGATCTTGATGCGACAGAAGGAAAAGAACTGGAATTGGGTCAAATAATCGGCAGAGTGGTGGATAATACCAAGTTTAAGATGGATTTCAAGATTTTTATTGCGGAATTTGAAAAGATTAAAATAGGGCAAAAGGTGATTTTAAGCTTTCCATACTTTGACGACACCAGTGAAGGCATCATCACCTATATTAATCCCAATGCAACTCCATATAAATCCGGAGACGGCTTTGCAGAAGGATATGCTCATAATGTTACAATAGAAGGTACGAACGAAGGTCTTATACAGCGTGATATGGAAGCCACCGTCGGACTAAAGGATGACAAGGGAAACTACTTTTATTTCACCAATAAAGCAAAGGTGACAGGATTCGCAGAAGATGAAAAGATAGTCAACACTATCAAAGCTATTGTTACCGATATCCATGTAGACAATATGGATTATGTGAAAAAGGGGGATCCTATTATAACTATGGCGGGCAACGATATTCAGCAATTGGTTCAGGGAAAGCTGGATGAAATCAGGAATTTGAGAAATGAACTCCAGGAACTGACGGCTCAGGAAAGCAATATGGAGGTCACTGCTCCAATGGATGGCATCGTTGCAGGCTTATACAGGCAAGTGGGCGAATCTATCGGACCGGGCGAATGGTTTGGGAGTCTTTATACAGTTTCCGATATGAGTATGTGGAGTATGGTCGACGATATAGATATAGTAAATATAAGGCAAGGCGCGCCTGTAAAGGTCACAGTCGATGCAATTCCGGGCAAGACCTTTAAAGGCGAGGTAAATTATGTATCGACCATGGCCGAGCAAATAGACGGGAAAACCTCCAAGTTCAGAATAGGGATAAAAGTACAGGGAGACGGAGACTTAAGGCCCGGCATGCAGGCAAAAGCCTATATAGATGCCGGCAGCGCTGAAAATGTACTTCTTGTTCCCATTGAAGCGGTATTTGAGGAAAGCGGAAAAATGCAGGTAGAGGTTCTAAAGTCCGATGGTACCACGAGCATAGCTACTGTTACACTGGGATTGATGAACGACAAGCTGGCTGAGGTCAAGGAAGGCCTGAATGAAGGCGACCTGGCTATAACAGGCAGTACCTCCGATTTACTACCCAGCCAGCATATAAAGTCCGAAGGCGGCCTGATGCCCCAACCCACCGGTTCCGCACAGCCAACGCCGGGACCTCAAGGATAGTGGCGGCAGATTACACTTATACTTAACCTGATATTATGGAGATGTTAATTAATGATAAAAAGTAAAAAGCCATTCTATTCGATTTTTACAAGGTTCTGGTTCGCAGCCAGGATGGCAATGCAAGGCGTTCTAGCAAATCCGCTCCGCTCTGCATTAACCATATTGGGAGTCGCCATAGGTGTTGCTTCGGTGGTCAGCCTGATGGGTATCGGCGAAGGCGCCAGAAAGGCTGTGGTGGAACAGTTTAAAAGCCTTGGCTCCAATGTTATAGCCATCCAGGCCCAGAATGAATCAGCAGAATTCGAACCGGAGTATGCCTATGAGCTTATTGACCGGGTACAAGGTCTGGAGTCTGCAACCCCTGTCGCCTATGCCAAAGCTGTGATGAAATGGCGAAGAATAAGGGGAAATGTTGAAATAATCGGTGTGAACAGCAATTACCCTGGCATCAGGGATCATAAAGTACAGGTGGGCAGATTTTTCAATGAACTGCATGTCAAACAGCGTTCCCAGGTTGCCGTAATAGGATATAACCTGGCAATAAGCCTGTCAAAGGGGCGTAACCTTGTGGGAAGCTCCCTTACACTTAACGGGAAGACTTATTCCATTATTGGAATAATGTCGGAAAAGGGTTCAGGCAATGCCGAAGGCGTTGATGACAAGATACTTATACCATATACCTCCGCTCTTAAAATATCCGAATCCAAGACTGTCAAGGATATATGGGGAAAAGCCGCGTCCAAGGTGGATACAGACCTGGCTGTCGTTCAATTGAGCAGGATAATCAAGACCAGGCTGGGTCTTCGTAAAAATGCCCCCACATACGGAGGACCCACGGGTGGTGATCCGGGAACAGGCGCAGCAGATGGTGGGGGTGGCGGTGAGGTTGCAGGCGGAGGCAAGGATGAACCCATTCCGGAACAAATACCCGATCAGCCGGCCCCCGATCCAGGTGACGGGGGAGTACCAAAACCCGAAATCTCGGGAGTTGGAGATGATCTGGTTACTATAACAAGCCTTAACCAGCTGGTTAAGGAAGCAGACAATACCAACAGGGTCATGACTCTGCTCCTTGGGGGAATTGCAGCTGTCTCTCTTCTGGTCGGAGGACTCGGTATCATGAATATCATGATGGTTGCAGTCAGTGAAAGAACCGAAGAGATTGGAGTCAGAAGAGCCTTGGGAGCCAAACAGGGAGATCTTTTGTTTCAATTTATGCTGGAAGCGTTATATGTGAGCCTATTCGGCTCAATTGCGGGAATAGCCGCCGGTATATGGGGGCTGGGCATTTTTAACGGTATAGGATATGATACGGCTATAAACTTCCAGGCAATAAAAATCGCCACGGTTGTAGCCTTGGCTTCCGGACTGCTCTTTGGAGTATATCCGGCGGTTTCCGCCTCTGCGCTGCCGCCTGTGGAAGCTCTGAGAAGATAATTTTATTAAGCTCTCAACGAAATGAATCCTTAGGTGTGCCAAGTTGAGGTTGATGTAACAAAGCAATCCATAAAATAGGGGAAACTGATTTTATGGATTGCTTGAATTTTCTGTTTTTCAATACATTTTTATAAATGCATAATTTTAATGAGTAAGCAATTGTTATTCCTCTAAAATTCGTATTCTTCTCAATGCCATTGTTTGAATCCTCCGTTTTCGAAACATGATTTTATTTTCTTCGTCTCGGAATTCTAGTACCCTTTATATCTACTGCACTATGTATTTTAAGTCCTTGATCACCTGATAAAATTACTACTTCATCGCCCATTTCAGCATAAAAGTCAGATATTGACTTAATCATTATATCTCCCATAGAGAGGTTCTTTCCTTTCTGTTCCTTTACATATTCCGGCCAAATTTCAACTAGTTTTTTTATTTGATCTCCATCCCAAAGGTCTTTTTGACGTGAGAATGCTGCCCATGGAGATTTTTCATCTACTGCTTTATTTATAATTTCAACAAACTCCTTAGCGCATTCATATCTTCTCGCTGGAGCTTGAGCAATATGGTTACCAGTTTCAATAATAACTGGCAACGGGAGAACTAATGTTGCATTTTTACTTTCTGTCTCTGCTTTTATATAATTACCAACTCTTTTATTGTCCCATTTGTCATTTTCAGGGCCACATGTTTCCTTTCCACAAATATCTAACCAACAACACATGACTGATGTGTCAAGGATAATAACTTTATGGTTCATTTGTTTCCCCTCCATCCAGTAAAAGACTTTTTTCAATCTCTCCTTTTATACTGAGTTCACCGATAGAACCATGAGCAAGTAACTTTGGAAGGGACTTAATGTCTTCAAGCAGTGTAATTTTACTTGTTCCATCTTCTCTACTACGATGAACCACTTGAATGAATGGAATCATTTCAATACCCAATTCATCCATTAAGGCAGGATTATGTGTGGTTATTAATATATCTATGCTACGAATTTCTCCTACCTCATTGAGAATTTTTAAAAGAAGTTTTGCCCTGGATGGATGAAGTCCATTATCTACTTCTTCAATAACAATAAGTGAGCCTTCAGGCCTGGTAAGTAATGCTGTAAGTATACCAAGTATTCTTAAAGTCCCATCAGAAAGTCCTTTGGCATTCATTTCATTAAGATTGTTCCCATAAATCCACTTTTCTTCACAATATAGCATAGCATCCTTTTTAAACTTGTCTACAGTTTCAGCCCATACTTTTGTAATCTCCCCTTCAGGAAGTTTTACGATATAATTTGTAAGCTGATTCTCAATTATCTCCTTCTCTTCTTTCGGTAAAGCCGCTATGACACCAGCAATATTGGACGCATTACGCGAAAGATTATTTGAAAGAGGTTTGTAGTCCCGCATTAAGGAAGGCACCGGATCAAGTATAAATATCTCTTCAAGTATTTTTATGACTTGTTCAATAGATTTTTCTACTTCAATAATGGCATCAGAATTTCGCAGTTGACTCAATACCGACACTGATCTTTTTAGGTCTATTCTCCTGGTTCTTCCTCTGTTTGTTTTCACATAAGCTTGGATGATTGGAGCATGTGCATCTTCAACATTTGCATTAAATATATTTGTTTCTTTTTTTTCACTTTTTCTTGTATATGTAATCAACACAAGAGATTCAGCGACAATTTCCGTTCTTGAAACCGTTGAAACGGTTATACTATATCTATAATCACTTCCATTATCTTTATTTATTATTGATTCAAGTGTAAAATTGTGACAACCCATCATGGATGCAAAAATAGAACCTCCCCTGATTCCATCAACACCACCCTCGCCATTTAGAATAACATCGATATTTTTCCCTTGAGCAACACCGTTTAGAAAAGATAATCCATCAATAATATTCGACTTACCACTTGCATTAGTTCCTATTAAGACAGTAAGAGGATCAATATATAGTACGGATTCCTTGAAACTCTTCCAATTAATAAATTTGATTTCTTTTATCATGAGTCTTTCCGCCTTTCAAACATTCTTTGTACACCTTAACAAAAATCCCTTATAACAAATTGTTCTTTTTTAACAGTATTTCAGTTGCTTCAGTAACCCGTTTATAATCGTTTGTACCTGCAGGATAAGAAGGCGATCTTCGGCCCGAAACAGTACCATCATATACCATCTGTACTTTTATTACATATTCAGGCTTTATTCCTCCCCAATCCTCATAACCAAGGGAAATCTTATATTCTGTATTTTCCGGATGTGGTTTACTTGCTTTTATTAATGTATAATCAATAGGTGTATAAATCTTCGGCATAGCATACCTCCAAAAAGTAAATTATAGGATGCTATAATTATACTATAGTTGCCTATAAGAAACAATATATATTAAACATTTCCATAAAATCAGGAAGAATGATAGAATAATTGCAAGTGTGAGGAAAAGAATAACTACTATTAAGCTGAAGGAAAGAGGTACAGCAAGTGGATTCATATGATATCCATATTCCTGCCGGAATCAAATCAGCACTGGATAAGCTGCACCAGGCCGGTTATGAAGCATATGCCGCAGGTGGATGTGTGCGTGATACTTTTTTAGGGAAAGAACCTCATGATTGGGATATTGCCACCTCCGCCGCTCCCAAGGAAGTCCAGGCTGTATTTGAAGGATACCGGCATATTGATACCGGGCTTAAGCATGGTATGGTAATTGTTGAAATTGACAGGGAACCGGTTGAAATTACCACCTTCAGAATTGACGGCAAATATTCAGACGGCCGCAGGCCGGACAATGTCACTTTTACTTCAAGCATAGCTGAAGACCTGTCCCGCAGGGACTTTAGCATCAATGCCTGCGCAATTGCCGATAATATCCTCGTCGACCCGTTTGGAGGCCAGGAGGATGCAAAAAATAAAGTGATACGTTGTGTGGGAAATCCGATACAGAGATTTACCGAAGATGCTCTGCGGATATTAAGGGGAATTCGCTTCGCGTCGGTATTAAATTTTAAAGTGGAAGAAAAAACAAAAGCGGCAATGTTTGAATGCAGGCATCTGCTTGAAAATATATCACAAGAACGTATAACCGTAGAGTTTTGTAAAACATTAGCCGGAATTAATGTTAAGAATACATTATTGGAATTCAAGGACATCGTGGCATATATATTGCCTGAAATAAAAGAAATGGTTGGGTTTGAACATCATAATCAATACCATATATATGACGTTTATGAGCATTCCTTAAAGGCTGTGGAATCAATTGAAAGCGATAATATTTTAAGAGTTGCCATGTTTTTTCATGATATAGGCAAACCATCATGTTATTCATCCGATAAAAATAATGTCGGCCATTTTTATGGACATTCTGAAATATCTGCCGTAATGACGGAAAAGATCCTTCAAAGGATGAAATTTTCAACCGCTGACAAACGTACCATAATAGAATTAATCAAATATCATAATACGCAAATGGGATTGACGTCGAAAAGTGTTAAAAAATTATTGCTAAAGCTTGGAGTAGTTCAGCTCAGAAGGCTTCTAAAGGTAAAAAAAGCTGATATCATGGCTCAGAACCCATCGTTTGCAAATAATAGGATAAAAGATCTGGATATTGTTGAACTGATTTTAGACGATCTTATAGCAACAAACTCCTGCATCTCACTTCGCGATCTTGCAATTAACGGAGACGATTTGATACAGCTTGGCATTCCTGAAGGGAAGCGAATAAGAATTGTTCTGAACCGGCTTCTGGAAATGGTGCTGGATGAAGAAACGGAA
Organism: Ruminiclostridium sp.; assembly: GCA_012027035.1. Taxonomy (GTDB): domain Bacteria; phylum Bacillota; class Clostridia; order Acetivibrionales; family DTU013; genus MnB-11. The sequence goes on from VEPD01000415.1 coordinate 6,785, forward strand.
AACAGCAGAGAAGTTTTGCTGGAGAAGGCTAAGGCAATGCAATTCATTTAACTATGCATGTAATCAAAAGAGACTTAAGGAAAGTGGTAAGGATAACCAGACTTGCATTCAGGATGCTTCTCGAACAGAGTCTAATGGTATTTGCTTGCTCCAACGTGGGCGCTGGATATGTGGACAACTTTTTTATCTGTTTTATAAGGATAGTTGTCCACATATCTCAATACAGCATCTTTGATGCTGTATGAACATTCGCCATCCATAGCTCAAAGCCAGCGCCGTTGGCGTCCGTGCCAACGGGAGCCACGTTTGAGCTGCGTAATACCATAAGAATCTGTAACGCTTGCAACATGAATGCCATGCTGGCCATCCTTCCCACTTTCCCTGGCTGGAATGTTTTTACCTCTGAATAGTTACAATTTCAGTAAATATTTTTGTATAATGACAAAATCTGATTTAAATTATTCATTTTGTTTGATAAAATAAACTCAGTAAATTTTCATTCGTTCAAATAAATACAGCAGGGAGAGAAAACATGCCGAAACGTAATGATATCAACAAAGTTTTGATCATCGGATCAGGTCCTATTGTTATCGGGCAGGCCTGCGAGTTTGACTATTCAGGAACGCAAGCATGTAAAGCTCTGCGGAAACTGGGCTACAAGATAGTCCTCGTCAATTCGAATCCGGCAACAATAATGACGGATCCTGGAATCGCAGACGTAACATATATTGAACCGTTGAATCTCAAAAGCCTGACCGATATAATAGCTAAGGAACGGCCTGATTCACTATTGCCGAATTTAGGCGGCCAGTCGGCTCTGAAC
>VEPD01000008.1 GCA_012027035.1 Ruminiclostridium sp.
ACATTATTCACCGTTACCACAATAATTCCCAATGTATCCTAGTTTTCATACATTTGATGATGTGAGGTAACTGACATATGAGTCTAATGGTATTGCTTACTCCATATACAACATCGCTCATAACAATTAAATGTTTAAATGAAATGAGGCCACCCTTCCCTCTTTCCCGGTTAAATTATGCTTACCTGAATAGTCACGAATATCATATTTCTAATGAAATGATTGAACTGAATTTATTGCAATGATATTATAAGTACTGATACTACAGCGTAAATTCACTATGGCGCTGCAGCATTAATCGAAAGATATTTATTGGGAGTGATGGGATGCTGAATCTATTGGCTTTTGATTATGGCGCCAGCAGCGGCAGGGCAATGCTTGGCAAATTTGACGGAAACCGGCTTGAATTAAGTGAAATACACAGATTTGCAAATGAACCGGTTATGGTTGGGGACAGCCTTTATTGGGACATTCTCAGATTGTTCCATGAAATGAAGCAGGGCATTTTGAAATGTGCCGCCGGCGGCTGCAAAGATATGGCTTCTATTGGCATAGATACCTGGGGAGTGGATTTCGGATTGTTGGATTCAGCCGGTAAACTTCTTGGAAACCCTTACCATTACAGGGATGGCAATACTGGGGGAATGATCGAAGAAGTATGCCGCATAGTTCCGGGACGCGAAATATATGCCAGGACAGGTATAGCATTTCAGGTATTCAACAGTCTTTACCAGATATTTTCAATGAAATTCTACAAGTCACCATTGCTGGAAAAGGCTTCAACGATGCTTTTTACACCCGACTTGCTAAGATATTTCCTTACAGGCGAAAAGAGCTGTGAATACACTATCGCCAGTACTTCTCAGATGCTTGATGCTTATACTCGCACATGGGCTGTGGACTTGCTGGACAAATTGGGTATACCGCAGAATATACTGACTGGGATAATTGATGCGGGGACAATTGCAGGAAAGCTCGCTTCAGGCGTGGCAGGCGAGCTTGGTATCGGCCAGATACCTGTAGTAGCTGTTGCGGAGCATGATACGGGAAGCGCGGTTGTGTCGGTTCCGGCAGTGGAAGGCAGGTACGCATTTCTGAGCAGCGGCACATGGTCGCTGTTAGGTGTGGAATCAGCCGTGCCCTTTATCAATGATTCCATATTCAATCTTAATTATACTAATGAGGGCGGATATAATAAGACTACCAGGCTTCTGAAAAATATTATGGGGCTGTGGATATACCAGGAATGCAAGAGAACATGGGATAAATCGGGAGAAGCAGTGAGTTTCGATGAGCTTGAACAGGGCGCTGCCAACTCGGAAGCTTTCACCTCTTTCATAGATCCTGACGACAGCAGCTTTTTCAGCCCCGGGAAAATGCCTGTAAAAGTTCAGGAATATTGCAGGAAAACCGGTCAGAAAATTCCTGAAACCAAGCCGCAGATTGTTCGCTGCATAATGGAGAGTTTTGCCATGACATACAGAGAAACACTGGAAGGCCTGGAAAAAGTCATTGGCTATACCTTGCCGGTGCTTCATATCGTGGGAGGCGGCTGTAAAAACACAATGCTGTCCCAGTTTACGGCAAATGCAATTTCCAGGCCGGTTATCACCGGACCTGTGGAGGCAACTGCGACAGGAAACCTTATGGCACAGCTTCTGGCTCTGGGAGAGGTCAAAAGTCTCAACGAGGGCAGGCTGATAATAAGGGGTTCCTTCCCGACGGCGGAGTATTCGCCGGAAAACAAGGCCGGCTGGGATGCCGCTTATGAACGGTTTTTAAATGTAAGAAAAAGATAGGAGAAACAGCGATGTATGATGATATACTGAAAAATCTTGAGTATATTTCTCAAGCAGTTGGAAATCCACTTGAATTTACCCAGGGTGGCGGAGGCAATACTTCAGCCAAGCTTTCCGATGAATTGATGGCCGTTAAGGCATCAGGCTTTAAATTGAAGCAGATTAGCCCCAAAGAAGGATATGTGGTTGTAAATTACAAGGATATCAAGGGCTTTTTTAACAGTGTTGATTTGAGCCTGGACAGGGATTATGAAAAGGAAAGCACCGAATTTACCAAAAACAGCATAGTTGAAATGGAAGGGTTGAAAAAGCTTAGGCCATCCGTTGAAGCAGGCTTTCATTCTTTTTTGAAAAAGTATGTAATACATACGCATTCGGTTTATGCCAATATGATTTGCTGTACCTCCAATGGTGCTGAAACTGTCGGTAAAATATTCCAGGACAGTGGATTTGGGACTATTTGGATACCATACATTAATCCGGGATTTCGTCTTTCCCTTAAAATAGCCGGGGCGGTCAGGGAAGCGGAAGAGCAGTCAGGTAAGTATCCTGATGTTATTTTTATGGAAAATCACGGTCTCATTGTAACTGCCGATGACCCGAAAAAGTGTGTGGAGCTTCATGCAGAAGTAAACTGGATGATCAGGAAATATCTTGGTATAAGCGAGGCTTTTCCGTCAATCGATCTGTTTACTGTTGATGAAAATACGTTTATAAGCAAGACAGAATATATTATGGATTATTTTAAAAGCAACAAGATCCATGAGGGCTTTTTTGATGGAATTGTACTGTATCCTGATCAATTAGTGTATCTCAACGGAAACACCTCTGTTGACGGCATGAACAAAAAACTCAATATCAATTCCAAAACAGGGGAAATCATATACAAAACCAATTTTACGGAAGCACAGACCATTGAAGAAGTACTGCTTGCATATCTTTATGTGGTTAATGGAATTAGAAAAAGCGGTCTTCCCTTGAAGACAATGTCGGAGAAGGAAATTGACTTTATCAGTAATTGGGAAAGCGAAGCTTACAGAAAAAGCCTTGTTAAGGGAACATGTAAATAATACTACAGCAAAAAAAATAATAAAGCATCACTAATGGACAATTTTATATTTTTTGTTCCATATATTTTGCCTTATTATTTTATTCTTTTTTTATTGCGATTTTGCAATTACAAATTTTATAGGCAACATTTTCCCCATAAATATTTCTTCTTCTTCAACTACTTTATATCCTGCATCTATTATGGAATTCTTGACATAAATTGGCCTGCAGCTTGCGTACTTGGGGAATGTCATATGCATCCACTCATATATTTTAATGACTATTGATTTTTCGTGACCTTCTTTTGAAATGCTTGCCACTTCAAGTCTTCCATCAGGTTTTAACACCCTCTTAATCTCTTTAAGAACTTTGGGAATTTCGGGCGTATCGAATAGTTCAAGTACTCCAACCATATAAACAGCATCAAACATGTTATTTTCATAGGGCATATTTCTTGCGTCGCCTTCAGATATGCTTATTCTTTTCGCAAATTCCACCTTTTTCAATCTTTCATTTGCCAAATCCACCATTTCATGGGTTACATCAATACCATGGACCTTGCCTTTTTCTCCAACAAATTTTGCTGCTTCGATTAAAGTGGCGCCCGTTGCAAATCCAATTTCCAGGATTATTTCGCCTTCTTTAACTTTTAGCAGCTTTAAAGCTTTTTCTCTCAGTTTTCTTTCAAATTTACTCTCAAAAGTGGCGTAGAGCTTACTAAGCTTTCCGTAGCTTTCTTTAACTTTTCCTTTGACTCTTAATACTTCTTTTTTCTTTTCCATATTATTTTGGTCTCCTTTATTGATTTTAGTTAATGATAATCCTTAATTACCTGTATTTCTTCTTTTGTGGGTTTTCGCGCTCTCAACAAATAAGTCCCCAAAGTTCCATTGTAAAAGAGTGGGCTGATCTTGTGAGAGGATTCGTTTATATAAAGTAGACCTTTCAAACCATACTTCCTGAGCGTTCGTGGAAGAATGATCATAATTTTTTCCCATAACGTAAACACATCGTTCATATTTGTTATTTTTTTACCCGGCCTTACTTTACTTATCTGTTCAACGCCTGACCAGTCTTCTTCCCACACCTCTACTGCACCTGCTTTTTTGAGCATATCTTTCCATTCGGAAAGAGCAAACATTTGACCGCCTATCCTTTTCTCAGTATCTTTTCTTGCTTCCACACCAATTTGTTTTAACCACATTGGACCATGGGCTGCGATATAGCCAGTTGGTTTCATTACTTTAACCATTTCATTTATAACTTTCTGTGGTTCGCGCGCTAATCCAACCGGGCCGCATTCACTGACAACAATATCAAATGAATTATCGGGAAATGGCAAACTATAAGCATCGCCAGTCTTAAATTCTGTTAAGTGTTGAACACCCTCATTTTTTGCCCGTGCGGCAGACGATTCTATCATATCCGGACTTATATCTACGCCGGTGATTTTTGCGCCGTAAAATTTTGCAAAATAGCAGGCAAAAATCCCACGTCCGCAACCTACTTCCAACACTTTCTTGTTTTTCATATCTACAATTTCGCCAATTCTTTTTGATAAATCAAAACCTCCGGGATGTAGTGTTTCAATTCCCGAAAGTTCAGCGACGTCTTCCATTGATGGTTTTGATTTTTCGTAATTCTTTGGCTTTAAACTTAATCCATTTTGCGGTTTGTGATTGTTCATAATTTTTATCTCCTTTTATTAATTACTAATTGCTTTTTTGAATCCATAAATTGAGTATCTTATAATTAAATGTTTAAACATATCGACCCGATAAGAATAAAAAATTATTCGCTGCGCTTAATGCTATCCAAAATCGAACTAAATAATTTTATAATATAATCTTTATTTAACGAGTAATAAATTTCTTTCCCTTCTTTACGACTGTTAAGAAGTTTCGATCTTTTCATTAAATTTAAGTGATGAGAAATCGTAGGTCGGCTCAATGTGAACTTTTTAGCGATATCAGTTACACACACCTCCTTTATATCAGCAAAAATCTTAACAATTTCTTGCCGTGTCTTATCTGATAAAGCATGGAACAGTTCCAAGCATTCATTGCATTCTTCTAATAAATATTTATTATTAAGTTGTTCGGAAGTCTTAATATGTTTAATCATATCTACATGATACCAAAGCAAAAAACCAATGTCAAGTTTTTTATTGCAATTTTTTATTGCCATACAAACAAATCCTGACACATCTGAATTTGAAACTCAGAATAAGCTTGTAAAATGTATTGACCGCATCAGTCAATTGTACTATAATATAATTGACCGATACGGTCAATTATATTTGTGGGAGTCTCTCACGGCATCAAGAAGTCAGTGTGCCCTGCAGTGACGCTTTATAATTAGTAAGGTGTTTAATGAAGGAAACAAGGAGGAAGGATTTATATATAGTAAATTTTTAAATTTGAAACCTGAAAAGCAGATGCGCATAATAAATGCATCAATGAATGAATTTGCCCAAAAGGGCTATTTAAATGCGTCTACAAACCAGATAGTAAAGGAAGCGGAAATATCAAAAGGTATATTGTTTCATTACTTTAAAAATAAAAAAGAACTCTTTTTGTTTTTATATGATTTTGCGGTTGATACTTTAAAAGAAGATTATTTTGGAAGACTGGATACCGCCAGCAGTGATATCTTCGAAAGGCTCAGGCAGATATCCGCCTACAAGTTGGAAATATTAGGCCGGTTTCCGGAGATTTACAATTTTCTTATGGCTGCGCATTTTGAAGAATCCGGTGAAGTAAAGCATGATATACAAAAAAGGGATAACGAGCTGCTTCAGAAGGGGTATGGGAAAGTATATGAAAATATTGATTTTTCCCTTTTCAAGGAAGGTATTGATATAAAGAGAACTATAGAAATAATAACCTGGTCGGTGGAAGGCTTTGCCATAAGAGAACAGGAAAAACTGAAACACTCTGATAATTTGGAGCAGGATTATCAGAATATCCTTGCCGGTTTTGATCCTTATCTGGACATATTGAAAAAAAGCTTTTACAAATAACTATATCGTATACATCTATAAAATCAGAAAGAAGGCAGCACTATGAATATCATTGAGATTAAATACCTGACGAAATATTATGGCAAATCGAGGGGGATAATCGACGTCAGCTTTAATGTGGAAGAGGGTGAAATATTTGGTTTCATAGGCCCGAATGGCGCCGGAAAGTCTACTACCATCAGGGCTCTGCTGTCGTTGATCTATCCCACTAGCGGCAGCGCTGCCATTTTTGGAAAGGACTGCATAAAGTACGGCCCAGAGATAAAAAAAGAAATCGGGTATCTGCCTTCGGAAGTATTCTACTATGACAGGATGAAGGTTATCGACCTTTTGAATTACTCAGCAAGCTTTTATAAGAAGGACTGCAGCAAAAGGATCAGGGAGTTGGCTGAGATAATGGACCTAGATGTGAAGAAGAGAATCGATGACCTGTCCTTTGGCAATAAAAAGAAGGTAGGCATTGTTCAAGGCCTGCTTCACGAACCGAAGCTGATAATACTTGACGAGCCTACCAGCGGACTCGATCCCCTGATGCAGCAGAAATTCTTTGACCTGCTTCTTGAAGAAAACAAAAAGGGAGCTACTATCCTGCTTTCATCCCATATATTGAGCGAGGTTCAACGGCTTTGCAGCAGAGTCGCCATAATCAAGGAAGGCAGAATCATAAAGCTTGAGAAAATAAGTACCTTGAAAGAGGACAATTACAAGAAATTCAAGCTGGAGATGAAGGCTCCTTTAGACAATGATTTCTTTAATATCAAGGGTGTAGTTGAGTTCAAGTCGGAAGGGGATTTTGCAAGCTTTCTTTATAAAGGTAACATCAATGCGGTCCTGAAAAGGATTACAGAGCTTGAGATAGCCAATATATGGATCGAGGAATTGGATCTTGAGGAGATTTTCCTTCATTATTACGAAAAGGAGGGATGACTGTGAATATATTCATACATGAATTAAAATCATATGGCAGGACGACTTTTATATGGACTGCTTCCCTGACAGCGTTCATAATAATGTTTATGCTGGTGTATCCTGCATTTTCGAATGATGTGGAGAATACCAGAAAGCTCTTTGAAGGATTCCCTGAGGGAGTTAGAAAAGCGCTGGGCCTGATGCTTGACAGCTTCTTCACATTACTGGGATTCTATTCCTATATATTTATGTATGTAACACTTTGTGGTGCGATACAGGCAATGCATATGGGCACATCCATTCTATCGAAGGAGGTCAGGGATAAAACTGCGGACTTTCTTATGACCAAACCTGTCAGCAGAAAAAAAATAATGACTTCAAAGCTTTTGGCAGTCCTTTGCTCTCTTGCAATCACAAATATCATCTGTATTCTGATTGCAGGCGTGATGCTGGAGGTTATCAAAAACACAGGCTACGATGTAAAAGCTTTTTTGATGATTTCTGCCACCTTGTTTTTTATTCAACTCATATTTGCGGCTCTGGGAGTATTGGTTTCAATGATGGTACCTGCAATCAAGTCGGTCCTTTCAGTTTCTCTTGGTACGGTATTCGGCTTTTTCATACTGAATATGTTTGACTCGGTTATTGACAAGGAAGCAATCAGATACTTAACGCCGTTTAAATTTTTCGATTTTAGCTATATTATAAAAAACGGCTCTTATGAGACACCATTTTTGATTGTCGGAGTTGTATTTGTAATAGCGGCTGTTGCGGCCAGTTATATTATTTATGGTAAAAGGAGCATACATGCAGTTTAGGGGGCGCCTGATCAGGCAGGATGCATGGGCGAGCAGCAGGCCATGCCTGCGACCATCCCGGTGAAAATAGGAGGTTCAGGTCATGAATTTATTTTTAAGAGAAATGAAATCAAATAGAAAATCATTGATTCTCTGGTGCATAGGCATCCTGTTCATGGTAGCTGCCGGTATGGGCAAGTATGCGGGCTTTTCCGGTTCAGGCCAGTCGGTCAATGAAATCATTTCTACTATCCCCGGGTCGTTAAAAGCCGTTCTTAGTTTCGGTTCCTTCGATTTAACAACGGCTGTGGGCTTTTATGGGATGCTTTTCAGTTATTTGGCCATTATGACTGCCATACATGCAACAATTATCGGAGCGACGATAATTTCAAAGGAGGAGAGGGATAAAACCTCTGAGTTCCTGATGGCGAAACCGGTTTCCCGGTACAGTGTGGTTTCTGCCAAGCTGTCCGCAGCTTTTCTGAATGTTTTGACAGTGAATTTGGTGACTTTTGCAGTTTCATACCTGATGGTAGGTTATTATAGTAAAAACGAAGCCTTTGCGGGAGATATATTGAATCTGATGCTTGTTATGATGGCGGTTCAACTGATATTCATGCTTGCAGGCTCAACGGCAGCCGCTGCAGGGAAAAGACCCAGGATCGCCGCATCTGTTGCATCCGGTATTATGCTGGCTGCTTATGTGCTGGATAAGGTCATTGATTTGAACAAGGATCTGGATTTTCTCAAATATCTGACTCCGTTCAAATACTTCAATGCGGCCAAACTGCTTGGGGATACAGGCTTTGAACCCGTGTTTGTGATATTGTCGGTAATAATTGTTTTGATTTTGTTGTATATTACCTTTGTGTCATACAGGAAAAGGGATTTGAGTATTTGAAGCGTTTTACATTGCATCCCCCATTATTTTCTGCATTGTTTTCTTCATAGCTTTCATTAAAAGTAAGTTCACCAAGCTCTACAGTACCGGGTATTTGCTTTTGGTTATACAAATACTGCAGATCCAGGTATTCAAGTGCAGCTCTGATATACGTCCTGACAGGCTGCGACCCGAGATGGCTTATCAGTGATTGAGGGTAAATAACGACCATAAAATGCAATTCATATCAACTCGCTAAACAGGCTTTCAACATCGGCTGACAATCCACTGAATACAAATGATCCGGCAATATTTCCTTTTTCATATGTCTTGAACTTGTCAATTTCATTATCAACAAAATCATATATCAGAATACTCTCGTTCTTTGTGTCAATGACCCAGTACTCCTTCACTCCCGACAGCATGTAGGTGTTTAGTTTATCAATCATATCTTTGCTTCTCGTACTGTCCGACAGTATTTCGATAACAAGAGTCGGAGTACCCATATACCGTCCTTTTCCCGTAACATTGTTCTTCAAATCGCAGGCGACTAAAACGTCCGGCTGCATAACGTCCGGTTCTTTAATATCCTTCTTTTTGAAATGTACGTCAAATGGGGCCAAAAACACTCTGCATTCTTTACCTTTGAAATATTTATTGAATATAAGGTGCAATCTTCCAAGTATCTCCTGGTGCCCAATATTCGGAGACCCCAGCAAATGGATTTCACCATTGATCAATTCCATTCTCAAAGTGCTTTTTTCGGAAATCTCCATAAACTCTTCATAGGACACCTTTTTTCCGCCATATTGGTAGTCCAGAGCCCTTTCCCTCACTGTAAAATACTGTTCGATATCTGTCACATATGGGGTTAACCTGGCGACTTTGATGCCGTTTTTCGTTATTACCACATCATTTTGCTGTTCGGTGTAATCCAGGTACTTCCCGAAATTCTGTTTAAATTCGGTTGCAGTTACCACGACGCCTTCCTGATAATTTATAGATTTCATAATGCCACCTCCGGTAATATTATACTATTGAGGATAATATAACACAACATTTTTGTGCGATATATTCAAGAATTATGTGCGATAAGTTCAATAATTCCGGACAAAGAATAAATTTGTGTACTATTTATGCACTATTTTTCGAAATTTTTCTTGTTATTATGATTACCGGTACAGTGATTATATGGTATACTTTTATATGTTATATTTACTAAAGTGAAAACATCATAATTTCCATCGGCATTTATGTGTCTTACGGAAATAATCGCGAAAGCTTTAACGCGTTATTACTGTATGGATATAATAAGCAGTTTTCGCGGTGATATCGTGCAGGAGGACTTAAATGGGTGAAGTTGCCATAAAAGTAAGCAACCTTAACAAAACGTTCAATAGTTTCAAAGCTGTGGACAGTCTCGACTTTCAGGTGGAAAGAGCTGAATGTTTTGGCCTGCTGGGCCCCAACGGCGCCGGTAAAACCACCTCAATGAAGATCATCTACGGCATGACGGAGCCGGACAAAAGCAAGGACACAGTTATCAACATATTCGGGTTTTCACCCGGGTCCGACGCTCTGTCCATAAAAGCTCTTTCAGGAATCGTGCCCCAGCAGGACAATCTGGATATCGAATTAAATGTCACCGACAATCTTCTCATATATTCCAAATTCTACGGCATACCTGCAAAGGAAGCAAAAACGAGAATAGAAGAGCTGCTTGCTTTCATGGAACTGCAGGAAAAAGCGAAGGCAAAGGTCAGAGAGCTTTCCGGCGGCATGCAGCGCAGGCTTACCATTGCAAGGGCCTTACTGAACAAGCCCAGGCTGTTGATTCTGGATGAGCCCACCACAGGACTTGATCCCCAGGTGAGGCACCTTATCTGGAATAAGCTCAGGGAATTGAAGGATAAAGGTGTGACAATCCTGATAACCACCCACTACATGGAAGAGGCCTTTCAAATCTGCGACAGGATTATTATTATGGACAAAGGTAAAAAAATAATCGAAGGCAACCCAAGACAATTGCTGACCGATAATTTAGAGAAATATGTTATGGAAATCTACGGGGCTTGCAGGGACGAAAGCTTATGCCTCGATTTCTTCAAGGAGAACGGAATCCGGTATGAATTCTTTATGGATACCCTTTTTGCTTTCTGCAGCGATTCTTCAGTACTTGCCAAATTCGGGGAAACGCTTGGGAACGGGGATTATCACATACGAAGATCGAATCTGGAGGATCTGTTCTTAAAGGTGACAGGGAGGAGCTTGAATGAACTTCAGTAATGCATATGCGTATCCGTCTTTGTATAAAAGAATAACAAGCATATGGTACAGGCATTTCAGGGTATATATATCCAATTTCTTCAGCAATGCGTTTCCGCCATTCCTGGAACCGATTATTTTTCTTGCCGGTATGGGCATAGGTATCGGCGCTTATATACAAAACATGGGGTCCATGAGTTATGTCCTGTTTCTGGCCAGTGGTCTTATTGTTACCAGTTCCATGTACACCGCTTCTTTTGAATGCACCTTCGGGACGTTTATCAGGCTGGAATTCGACAAGATTTATGACGGTATGCTTGGAGCGCCCATTTCTCCCGGAAACCTTATTATAGGTGAATTGCTTTTTGTGGGTACAAAAGGTTTTTTCTTTTCATTTGCAGTACTTTTTGTGATCTGGATAATGGGTATTATCAACTATCCCTTAAGCATTTTATCCGTATTTGTCGGTTTTTTGACGGGAGTAATGTTTGGGGTTTTGTCCATGCTCATCACTTCCTTTGTCAAAATCATAAACCACTTTAATTTTTACTTTACCGGATTGCTTACGCCGATGTTTTTCTTCTCCGGCGTAGTATTTCCTATAGAGAACCTGCCCAAAGCCCTGGCTTTTATTGCGGAAATTGTACCGCTTACCCATGTGGTGCGTCTCGCTAGGGCGTTTTGCGTACCCGGCAGCTTTCAGGCCGGACTGCTGCTGGATTTGCTATATTGTGTCGTTTTCACCATCGTCGTAGGGTGGTTTGCTGTCAAGGGTTTGAAGAACAGAATGGTCACTTAGGAATATTTGCCGGCGCCAGGATCGTGGGCAAAGAAGATTTTTCGGAGAACTATGGTATTTATTTTAGATTAAAAAGGGGTGCGGTATGCTGGAAATCAGAGAAGTAAAAACCAAAGCCGATTTAAAAAAATTCATAAGATTCCCTCATGACCTTTATTCTCAAAATCCATATTGGGTCCCTCCATTGATGTTTGACGAAATGAACACGTTGACAATGGACAAAAACCCCGCCTTTGAATATTGTGAAGCAAAACTCTGGCTTGCCTGCAAGGATGGAAAAATTGCAGGAAGGATAGCCGGAATAATAAACCACGAGTTTATAAAAAAATGGGGCGGGAAAAATGCCCGTTTCGGCTGGATTGATTTTATCGATGACGGGGAAGTATCCGGCTTGCTGATTAATACTGTAGAAGAGTGGGCAAAAAGTAAGGGAATGGATCATATTCACGGACCTCTGGGCTTTTGCGACATGGACAGGGAGGGTATGCTCATTGAAGGCTTTGACGAGCTTGGCATGCTGATAACCAATTACAACTATCCGTATTACCCGGAACACCTGGAGAAAAACGGATATGTGAAGGACATAGACTGGATGGAATATGAGGTAAAAGTGCCCGAATGCATACCGGACAGGGTTGCGAAAATAAACGATGCGGTATTGAAGAGATTGAACCTGAAAATTCTTGATGCAAGGAAGCCGAAGGATTTTGTCCCATACATAAAAGAGATTTTCCGGCTGCTCAATGAAGCCTATAAAGACCTCTATGGCGTGGTGCCCCTGACGGAAAGGCAGGTTGAAGCCTATGCAAAACAGTATTTCGGATTTGTCAATGTTGATTATGTAAGGGTCATTTTGGATGAAAGCAACAAGGTAGCGGCTTTCGGCATTGCAATGCCCTCTCTTTCAAAAGCAATGAGAAAATCACGGGGAAGGCTGCTGCCGATTGGTTTTATACATATTTTGAGAGCTTTGAAGAAAAATGATTGTATCGACCTTTACC
>VEPD01000426.1 GCA_012027035.1 Ruminiclostridium sp.
TGCAAGTCTTTCTATTTCACTTTTGGGATACACAACAACAGGCGTAATAAATATGCCCCCATCCTTCTCAATAGCCTCAAGCTTGTCACCTGGCTTTAACCCAAGCTTGGAAACCAATTCGAAGGGTATTGTGACCTGTGCTTTTTTTCTAAGTTCCAAAATTGCCATCTTTTATCACCCCAGTATCATCTTCCTACTTTCCTACTACTATTTTAGCACACATAGTGATAAATATTCAAGAAAATATATTAAATAAAGTTTACATAGTCTATAATCATTCTTCAAACTAATTCATCCAACAATGAAATTACATTCTGTTTTTACTCTTTTATCAAGTGTTTCATCCGATAAAATCCCTCTATAGGTGGTGCGCCAGGTATCTACTTTTACCTTTGCAATTCCCGGCAAATCTGAAACAGTTGCATCATGGATGGCCAATATAGCAGCCCCTTCCAGCAAATTCCTTTAGCCTCTTTGCTATTTCTTCTATGTGAGTACTGTCAGTGCCGCAGCAACCGCCAAGAATTTTAGGAGTTAAATGGTTGTATAGTTCCATCATATCACAAGCAAGACTTACACTGTCGGATGATTTCAATTCATTGGATTTATCCAACTCTTCTGGCGATAGAGGCGAAGAATTCGCCTGGATGCCTTGAAACCGTTCTTTCACTAATTTGGTTATATTAAATGGATGCGCCACTGCCTCTTTCAAAACGACTGGATGTACACAATTTGTCATATAAACGATAGGCTTCCTTGAAGTTGCATTATCTATATTCAAAATTGCATCATTTATTGTTGTTCCATCTATAAGTTTTCCATCCTTTCTTATCATAAAGCTGATTATATATGGAAGACCTGTACTTTCCATAGCCATTGCCATACCAATCGCCTCTGATAATGCCGGCATAATTCCTGCATACAGGAAATCAACTCCTGCGTCTTTAAATAAACGTGCTTGCCATAAATGAAATTCCTTTGCATTATTGATAGATAAAACCTCAGTAGCTTTGTATGCATCTCCCTTGCAGCCCATCAAGCCTCCAACATACATTTTAGTTTTTGCTGTGCTTTTAATTTGCTGCATGAAACATACATTATCCTCAATAATCTTTTCATTAAATCCCGATTGTGCTACATTCCCTTTATTTGCCCTGCGGGTCGGTGTAGTCACTATAAATGGCAATTGATATTTCTCAGCAATGGATACATACTCCCGGAAAATATTCTGCATGGCTTGCTTAGCATAGTCTTTATAAACCAAACCCGCCAACGCAACCTTTTCATCAAATGTAATATTGTATTCCCGTTTGAGCCGCTCTCCTACTGCACCCTCCATCAAGATTACAGGAGATGTATTAAAACATGTTTCAAAATTCATATGATTTGTTATACCTCCATGTTCAAAAACTGTCTTTTAATTGTCTTCAATCGATTCAAATACCGTGTCTGCAAGTTGTTCCCCAATTATGTCTATCCATGGTTTCAGGAAACATAATCTTATAAAATGATATTCAAACAATGCTGTCCCGCTTGAAAATCTCATATTAAGCGAGCTTTCATCAATTTCTTCAATAATAAATCCTGCTTTATTTATATACTCGCTTAGATTTTCAGTAGACTTGCGGTGTTTAAAAATATGCTCATTTATCCTGCTCAGGTAAATCTCAAGCTTCTTTTCAATAAGTACTTCCTTGTAAATATATGTAAACCGTCCAGAGTCCACAAGCTTCACCTCTACTATTTTTAGACAATATCTTGTTTCAGGTCTTCATATGCAAAAAACGGAATATCATACAAATCTCCAAAGTGTTTATAAATAACACAACTTTCTTTTCAATAATCTTCCCTCAGAGTAAATCAGCTTTTCAACAGCGGATAATCTATTAATACTAATTTCCATCCATCCCCTCCAATACTTTCTTTGTTCCACACTTCTTATATACTGGTCAATATTTGTAAATTCCATGGTTAGCTCTCGTCCTGCCTGCTATACCGAGATATGGCATTCTGAACAATTTGCAATACTCATTCGAACCGCATCAATTGATTATCTTCGAATACCCAGTCCGGAGTCATAAGCTTACTGCCAAAATCAACTGAATACCATGGGCTGATATCTTCCCGCCTCAGATTCTTTAAAATATGAATCTCCTGCGCTGGCATGTAGCTTTGTGCAATTATGAATATTCTTTCCCCGGTCTTCTCATTTTGTGCCATATCCAGAATAATTACAGCATGCCCCGGTGTGGCTCCTTTGATAAAAACATCCCCGCTCCTCATTTCTTCCAAAGGAATTTTCTTCATTTCTCTTGAAAGTGACAAGGTTCCGGCATATGCAAAAACCATGTTCAGGTACTTTCTGAAACTAGAGTAGTCGCCTGAGGATGAAGTGTTATTAACCCATCGAGCATCATTACCGTCAACTCTTATACTTTTGCCACCCATCCATTTGGCAAAATCAGCAGTAAAACCACTGGTAAAATTGAAATGGATTTTGTCATATAATTTCTGTCCGTACAGATACTCGGCACGCAATCGTATTACAGCGTCGGCGCATTGCTGCAAATCTCTGTCACCTATATCGACATCCAATACGGCTGCATGAGAATCGGTATCTTTTGTTTGACCATTGTAAAGCATGATTTTTGAACCGTCAGGCTTAAGCCGCAGCATTCTTAAGTATTCGCCAAATGAACCTACATCAACCTCCATACGAGCATACCCATCAGGTACACTTATTCTGTCCTGAATTATTATACCGTTGGCATTAATAAGACTGCCTGGTATTTTCCCCGATTCTTCGACAGCAGGATTACCATCAAGCTCCGTTTCACTTGAATTATTGCCCTTTGATACCGAATCAGTACATGAAATAAGTGTCAATATTGTCAGCACTGCCAATATACCAGCTAAAAGCCTATTCCATTTAATTTTACAACGAACTGTCAAGCTTTTCCCTCCTGCGTTTTACCACATTTCTATGATCAAGTTGTACAAAAAGACGGATTATTATTATAGGTTCAAACCTTTGTTATGACCTTACTTTACCATATCGACAATTAATCTGCCAATTCTCTTCTTACAATCCGGTCTACTACCTCAGCCACCTTAATAATCCATCAATATTTGTCCTTCATCCTTACAAAACACATTTTATCATATGGGGTAGGGAAAAACTATTTTCAAACTGTTGGCAACTAAATATTTTAGATGTAATTCTATTATAAAAGAAACTATTTCTTTTCAATAGCCATATATACATCAATTCCATGGAATCCACCCTTGCCGGGCATCGTCAAGTGTTCTTCAAGCCATTGATGTTTGCCATATGTATATTCGCTTTGTTCCAGCCACCTATGCATCATCTGCCAGGTTTCCCATAGGTTGCACTTTTCCCCTAAAGTAGCAGAAGCCACTGCATATAGTCCTCCCTCAAAGCCCCTAATCTGTATTTCATCATTTGCACAGAGTTCATTATTGATGAGTGCCCAAGCCTCGTAACCGAATCCTCCATCCTTTTCCGGAGGCCAAGGATTGTTAAATCCAAAATAGCGAGTATTCGGAGGAATATGTAGATTATTTTCTATAAACCATTTACCAAGATCACTCACAGATAGTTTCGTTTCCTGCTTCCCAGTCAAAAAACGGTATCGCTCCTTCATCTGCCATACCACCAGACCGTTCATGCCTCAGCAACAATCTTGTCCCGTTCCTCAAAAGTCTTTCCAAGTCCTCTCCTGTATACCTTGAATGCTGCAATCTTCATAGGCTCCAGAACAACAAACCTGATATCATTACATGATACTCCTGACATATGAATTCTCCTCTCTATAATATCGAACTTTTTAATAATTCCCTCATACCTGCCATTTTTTCTGTATCTATGTGGTGAGACACCAAACATACGGGTAAAAGCTCTATTAAAGGTCTGTTGTGATTCATATCCGTATTCCAGAGAAATATCTGCAATTGCCCTATTTGATGATATAAGCTCTTGTGCAGCACAAGATAGTTTTCTTTTCCGGGCATAATTTATTATTGTATCACCCACGATTTGAAAAAACACTCTATAGAAATGTGGTAATGAGCAGCATGCTTCCTGTGCCAGTTTCTCAAGACTTATTTTACTTTTTATACCTACTTCAATAATGCATATTACTTTTTCAATTTCCTTAAAATAGCTCATAAAACTCAACTCCATTGTTTGATATTCTTATTATATCAGTTCCCATCATGTTTTCTTTGCCGTTATTATCATTTTTTATTTGGGGAATTGCTTGCACACTCTCAGGAATCAAGACGATATTATAATATGATTCAAGGAGTTACCCTGCTATTTTAAGGCAACAAGGTAACTCCTTGTTATTAAGCCTTATATCCTTGACTCAGGGCAGTATGTTAACCATACTTCTAAAACAATTTCTTTATGAAAATGATTACACAGTATCTACCTTATTCAATACCAGTTCCACACCTGTATCGGTCTGGAATGCTACCTTATTGTTTTTGCTTAATATGTCGATCTTCCTACCCTCCTTAGCAGAATGCATATAAAGGCAACCATCAATGTATGCATAATTCATGGCAACCAGGTATGGGTTTCCATTATCAATCATGGCAAGTCTGATAATCTCAGCCTTGCTCAGAATATCATTGATTAATTGCTTATCGGTAATTTCCTTATATTTTCTTCTCAACTTTTTATTCCTCGTGTTCTGCAATTACGGCTTCCAACAATTCCACCGCATCTTTTACATATTTCGGACACTTCGTTGTAAATACATCAGTCTGCCTTGCAGCATTTAATTGTCTCTCATCACTTAAGTCATACTGTATTAATTCCTTACAGTTTATTGAACCATTGAGCTTTCTAAACCTTGACGCAAAATCCTTAACCAACAGATAGTTCATTGCTTTGGAATATTTGTCTTGTTCATCATTCTGTCCGAACTTTAAACCCAAAACCATAAAAGCACCGGTAACTGCGCCACAAGCTTCTCCCATATAGCCCATTCCTGCACCAAAAGAGCAAGCCATTTTCAGACCAAGATTAATGTCTACCCCGAAATCCTCACAAAAAGCAGAAAATACTGCTTGAGAGCAATTAAATCCATTACTAAAACAGTCAACCGCATAGTCAGTCTTATTCATACCGGCAACCTCCTTAATGTATTACATAATTATACATGTATATGCATTTTTATGCAATATTTCTTATCACCTGCTATTAAAAAATTTATCCTTTAATATTACATAGATACAGCTGCCTTCTATTGCACTGTTTTTGAAAACATTACATTTGAATATAGTTTTAAGCGGTGGAGAACCAATGCTTAGAAAAGATTTTTTTCAAATACTTGAATATGCTACAGAAAGATATAGAGGCAAAATAGCTCTTTCAACCAATGGGACATTAATAAACGAAGAAAATGCAAAAGTTCTGGCTAAGTATTGTTACCACATTGATACAATTAATTATTTCCTTTTTAGCTACACCCGAAGAGGTGCATTTTTGAGGGGGGATGCATCTCTAAAACTAATTTGAATAGTATTTCTTGACAGCTTCGATTATTTCATGCAGCGTAAGTCCCAACGATTTATAGTAGGCTATATCTTTTTCCAGTTTTTCCGCAAGCATTGAGCTCCGCTTGCCCATAAGATCACCTGCCGTCAAGTCCGCTACAAAACAGCCTCGGCCTACCATCGTGTAGATGAATCCGAGCCGCTCCAGGTCTTCCCATGCCTTTTTGATAGTGATAACACTTATTCGGAGTTCCTTGGCTACCGTTCGTATAGGCGGCAGCATGGTTCCCGGCGCCAGTTCTCCCCGAACGATCTGCCCGCTTACCTGGTCGAATATCTGCTGATAGATAGGCTTTTTAGATGCACCGGAAATGTTTATATTGATCATAGGCTGATGTGCTCAAACCGCCTAGAGGAAATCCTGTATGCCGCAATATTGAGCAGCGCAAACAGCCCAATCCCTCCTGCCAGAACCCATAGCTGCGCGGGGACATTCCTCATGGCGTCCAGTACCTTGAAGGCTGGTATAGCAAGCACGGCAAACTCTACCCCGGCTGCGAAGAGTATGGCGGCGGCATTGGCTATGATTGTCGGGACGCCAATCTTGTAGGCGGTCTTGTAAAACATGGGGAAAAAAACAACATTGAAGATGGCGTACATCATGAATACAAATCCAAAAAATGCGAAGTTCGGGTCCATTAGAAAATTTTTAGTGGAATAAATCTCCATATGGATTACTCCAAAAACGGCTGCGACAAAAATCTGCAATAATTCAAGCAAGACAACCAATACGATACGGGCCTTGACTACATCCCGCTTACGCACAGGAAGCATTACCGAGAATTCTATATCTTTCTGAGATTTACCTAATAAAAAGATATTGGGCACAAAGATGAAAAAGAAATACATCGGCGCAAGGAAAAACAGCCATTTGGGTATAAGCAGTAATGCGCCGAACAGCAGTAGAAGATAAAAAAGCGGGTTAATTGCGAGGTAAAATTCCTTATACAGCAGGTTTTTCATGTTCCTCCTCCTTTTTTTGCGTAGTAGATCATAATTTCCTCCAGGCTTGGGGGTTCCGCCACAAGATTTTCATTCCCGGCAAGGTCTTCGACTTTGATGAGGCCGGTGAACCCGAATGCGTGGACCTTGGAGGCGATCAAATTAGGCGCCAGCATGCTTAATTGATCCCTGGTGCCTTTCACCACACGATAAGCATCGATAAGGTCATCCTTCTCCCGGCTTTCAACTATATGGCCATTCTCGATATAAGTGATGTAATCGGCACATTTTTCAAGATCACTGGTGATATGGGTGGAGAATAATATACTGTGTTCTCCATCCTCAATGATCTCCTGGAAGAGTTCAAGAAGATTATCTCTGGCCACCGGGTCCAGGCCGCTTGTGGGTTCATCCAGTATCAATAGCCTGGCATGGTGGGACAGTGCAAGGGTGAGAGAATACTTTACTCGCATCCCGCTGGAAAGCTCCTCCACCTTTTTGCTTTCATCGAGGGAAAAGCGTTTTATGTAGCTATGGTAGAGGGCATCGTCCCAGTTGCAATAAAATCGGCGTACCACCTCGGTGATTTTTTTAATTTTAGTTTTAGTGTAATAGTCGACTCCCCCGAACATGATACCGATCTCCTGCTTGAGTGCGATCTCATTTTGGGTGAAGTCTTTTCCCAAAACAGTAATATTACCGCTGTCTTTTGGCACCAGATTCATGATTGACTTTAGCGTGGTGGTTTTTCCTGCGCCATTGCTCCCTATGAAGCCCATAATATAGCCGGTATCTAGTGAAAACGATACATCTTTGAGATGAAAAGAGGGGTAGCTTTTATTCAGCTTTTCTACATTTAATAGGGTCATCGCGATCTCCTCCCAATATTGTGTATATTGAGTATACACAATTATTGTACTGGTGTCAAGACTTCTCCACAAAGGTATAATTGTATGACAATTCGGGAATTTAGGCACTATTACAATACCAAGTGAAAAATAGTCCAATAGCTACCGAAATTTACCGAGTTGCTAAAAATCCCCAGTAAAACAAAAATCCCCAAAGTTCTTGTTATCAAGCCCTTTGAGGATTCTTTTTTTGGAGGCGCCACCCAGATTTGGACTGGGGATAAAGGTTTTGCAGACCTCTGCCTTACCACTTGGCTATGGCGCCGCATTACAGAAACTAGAGACTAGATGTTAGAAACTAAAATTTGTATTTCCAGTCTCTGTTTTCCAGTCTCTAGTTTCTGGTTTTTGGAGCGGGATACGAGATTCGGACTCGCGACTTTCACCTTGGCAAGGTGACACTCTACCACTGAGTTAATCCCGCATGTGCTGGAGAACAGACAACAGATAACAGAATCCAGATCTTAATAAGCTTTCAAAATATCTTCCGTACAACCGTTCTCTGATCTCTGTTCACTGTTCTCCAGTATTGGTGCCCAGAGCCGGAATTGAACCAGCGACACGTGGATTTTCAGTCCACTGCTCTACCAACTGAGCTATCTGGGCTTATTCGGAAGCCGGATGCCAGACGTCGGAAATCAGACTCTTCATTCCTGATCTCTGACCTTTGGCTTCTGACCTCTGAATTGGCGACCCGGAAGGGGCTCGAACCCTCGACCTCTAGCGTGACAGGCTAGCGTTCTAACCAACTGAACTACCGGGCCACAAATTGCAGCTATTAGAAACCAGGCTCCGTATTCCAGCAATTTTCATTTACAAAAAATACATCATACCAGTCTCTGGTTTCCAGTCTCTGCTTTTTGGTGGGAACTATAGGGCTCGAACCTATGACCCCCTGCTTGTAAGGCAGGTGCTCCCCCAGCTGAGCTAAGCTCCCGTTTCAATATCTCTTTCAGAGACAATACCTAGTATACAAAAATTATATTTCAAAGTCAACCCTAAATTACTATATAAAAGATATTTATCGGTATCAGGCCGCAAGATGCTGATTTATACTGCTCTATACGCACTTATGATAGCTTTTGTTCTGCTTCTCCCATATTTATCAAGCTCATCAACCTATCAATGTAAAAACCCCGGTATAAACATACCGGGGTTTGACTTCTGGCCACTTCGTTTTATATTAAAGTTACTTGAACTTTAATTACATAGCCTTTTGAACATTTGCAGCCTGGGGTCCCTTAGCGCCTTCAACTACGTCAAATTCTACCTCAGCGCCTTCCTCAAGGGTTTTAAACCCTTCCATAGTTATTGCTGAAAAATGAACGAAAACATCGTTTCCGTTATCTCTTTCAATAAATCCGAAACCTTTCTCAGCATTAAACCATTTTACTCTTCCTCTTTGCATTACTAAAACCTCCTGAAATAAATACTTCGACTTGACCAGCATCTGCATTTTTTGCCAAATCCATATCAGTGTAACACACCCCTGCACAGCTTGTCAATGGATACAATTACATAATATAGCATAATGAGGTTTACAAAACCCGCAAATCCCGTGTAATCCGCTCAGTCTTGCCTCCTCGGTTTCCATAAACAGTGCTTTAATTCTATTTTACCACCTATTCTTCATATTATTCCTATTATAGAAAAGTAAATTTATCCTGTTTTAAGGGGAAGTTATATTTTAACTTTTCCTAAGTTTATAAATGATTCTTCCTGCAAGTGAAAAATATCCTTTCGGTACTTTTTACCGGAGCCCTGAAGACAAACTCATGAAAGGCCGAAGTAAATTCAAGTCCGGAAGAAAGTATCATTTTCCTTATTTCCTCCGGATCGTATGCTCTTTCATAATGCTCTTCATCAAATCTTTTATATTTGCCATTGCTTTCAATGAAAAAGGTCAGGTCAAACCGGCATATGCCTTTGGTTTTATCATAGCTGTTCTGCCAGATATAGGCCACATCGCTGTCATTATTGCAAAACACATTGTTGCCCAGAATATTCTCCAGCTTATACCGGGAGTTCAAGTCAAAAATAAAGAGTCCACCCGGATTCAGGTAATTATTAACTAAATTCAGAACATGTTTTATATCGTTTTTGTATGTAATATAATTAAGGGTGTCCATAAGGCATACTATTGCGTCAACAGTGCCATAAAGCTCAAAGCATGTAATATCCTGGTTCAGATAGAGTATATCCAGTTTTTTATCAAGTGCTTTTGCTTGGGCGCAGGAAAGCATTTCAGGCGAAAGATCGATACCGATCATTTCATAGCCTCTCGCAGCCATCTCCATACAGAAGCTTCCAGTTCCGCAGCCCAGATCAAGTATCATTGAAGGTCTGGTATTGTTCCTCTGGAAAAGCTCTTCAATATAATCGGCCCATTTACTATAATCTATATCCTTCATAAGCCTGTCATAATAAAAAGCAAAATCTGAATAAATGATCATCACCCCGCCCTTTATTATAACACAATTGTGATAAAAATAACAAGGGCAAGCGACTATCCGCCTGCCCATAAGAATGGCCACATAATGAAACCTGTTTTTTAAGCGAGGATTTATTATGCGGTCATTCCTTATTATGCCTGTTGGCTTTTTTCCGTTTGCATGAGCTTTTTTCTTTTTGTCATCATTCCGCCTATCCTGCCGGTCTCCTTAGCTGAAAGGCCTTTCCAGCCTAATTTTCCGACTTTTTCGGATAAGCCCAGCTCATGTGCAATTTCATATTTCAAGCTTTCATCCTTTTTCTCCACCATTTACCACCTCCAATGGTAGTTTGTGGAGATTCGATGTTTTTATACATCAAGGCCTGTTAATTTTAGATTTTAGTACTTCTATTCCGGTTATAAGCTGTATATCCTTGTTTCTGGGAATCTGTGACACAGGCAGGTTTTCATATTCCTTCCCAACGCCTGTTTCAATGTCAGGTTTGATTCCTATCCCCTGAATGGATACTCCGGAGGGAGTAAAATACCTGGATATGGTCACCTTAATTCCCGATCCGTCTTCCAAAACCCGCAATTCCTGTACAAGTCCCTTTCCAAAGGTTTTTGTCCCTACAAGGGTACCTTTTTTCCGATCTTTTACCGATCCTGCCAATATTTCCGAAGCACTGGCGCTATTGCCGTTTATCAGCAATACAACAGGAATATTGAGCTCTGTTTTATCAGACATCTTTTCCTGTCTTATTTTATTCCTGTCTTCCGTATAGACTATAAGCCCTTCGGGCAGCAACCGGTCAGCTATAGCCACCACCTGCTCATAGGAACCTCCGGGATTGTCTCTCAAGTCGATAATCAGCCCTTTTACACCTTTTGGCAGCATTTTGTCCAGTTCTCGCGTAAAATCTGCAGCAATACTGGCATCAAACAGGATTAGCTTGATATATCCCAGATTTCCGGAAATGATTTCACTCTTTATATTACTAATCTTAATCTTCTTACGGACTATGCTGAAATCTATGGATTTATCTGCGGACGGTCTGAAGACAGTGATTCCAACTTTTGTATCCTCCTTTCCCTTTATCATGCTGATGACCATGTTCTCGTCCCTGATAGCGGTCACATCCCTGCCATCAACCTTAATAATTTTATCGCCTTGTATGATGCCGGCATTCCTGGCCGGTGAATCTGCAAAGGGTTCAATAACTGTAAGAATGCCGTCGGTGTCGGAATTAACGGAAATGCCAATACCAACATAGCTCCCTTCCGACTTCTCCATGAAAGACTGCATCTGTTCCCTGTTGAAATAAACTGTGTAAGGATCGTTCAGCGAGTTGGCAAGCCCTCCGACAGCGCCCTCCATAAGAGTATTTTCATCTACCTTCTGGTAATAATCATCTTTCAGAATATTTCTTACCTGGTTGAATTTGTTTATATTTGAGATGTTAACCGTCTTCGGGTCAAAATTTATCTCGTATTTCGGGATGAAAAGCCGTATTGCATAAAACGCGGCGACACAAACAAAAACCGTAAAAATAGCCGCTGTTGCCATAAAAACCAATACTTGCCTTAAAGAGTACTTTCTATCCAATGCCAACACACTCCTGTATACTCCGATTGATATATCTTATGCCCACTAGCAAAGAAAAATTCGCCGGCAGAATACTTCTTCTTAAAAACAAAACCCGGTCTCAACCGGGCCTGTTATTGACAATAAAAACATTAGTTTTCACGTATTATCAGTTATTTGCTGAGATACCCATTTAGCGGATTGACCGGTTTGCCGTCTTTTCTTACCTCAAAATGCAGATGCGGACCGGTAGACAACCCTGTGCTTCCTACTTTTGCAATATTATCTCCTGCTTTGACTACAGCGCCTTTTTTGACCAAAAGCCTGCTTGCATGGGCATATAGTGTGGTAATTCCGCCGCCATGGTCGATAACCACCGTGTATCCATATCCGTTCTGCCAACCGGAAATTAACACTGTGCCGCTATTTGCAGCTACTATGGAATCGCCTTTTTTAGCATTGATATCAATACCGGTATGCATCTTGATTTTCCTTAAGATCGGATGTTTTCTCATACCAAAGCCGGAAACGATAGTAAAGTTGTTGGGAGTTGGCCAAATCATTGAACCGCCGGTATATTTCGCCTTTGTAGAAAGATTCTTGATAATACTGCTTAGCTTGTTGGATTCGGCAATAAGTGCGTCTTCTTCCTTTTCAAGCTTTTTAAGCTGCGATGTGCTTCGCTGTATCTCCTGGTCCAATTCAGCCCTGGAATTCCTTAATGCAGTTAACCGCGCCTTTTTGGCATCTGCCTGCAGTTGCAGCTCCAGCTTTTGCTCCTCCTGAGTCCTCTTCTTGTATTCTACCTCCAGCTTAGCCTGATTAAGTTCTTCAACTATCTTCTGATCATTCTGTGAAATCAGGGCCATATAGCGCATGCTGTCTATAAAATCAATAATGTTTTGAGACTGTGCCAGTAAATCAAAAATAGTGCTGTTGGAGCTTTCATACATTACCCTTAGCCTGGTTTCCAACAGTTCTTTTTGTCTGTTATAATTGGCTTCAGCTTCTAAAATGGATCTGTCAAGCTCTTCTATGGCTGCCATCAATTCATCGATTTCCCTGACAAGCTCGTTATATAGCTTTTTTTCAGCAGTCTGCTGCTTAGTAATATTATTTTGTTTACTTATAAGCTGTGCTTTCTTCCGAAGTTCTTCCTGCTTTACTTTAGTAAGCTTGCTGATTCTGCTGTCAATATCTGTTTTATCATTTTTATAATCCTGGATAGTTTCGGCTATAGCCGACAAGGCCAAAGCCGAAACTAAAAAAATAAGAATAAGCGGAAATATAAATTTTCTCACCAAGCCAAACCTCCTAACAACTCTTTCTTAAGGGATATCGCAACATTCCCTCTCCATATCAAAAGTGGACATTCCTTGCTATGGACTTTGAAGGTGTATCCCCTCACCTTTTCAAAAGGGGACATTCCTTGCTATGAAGGTGTGTCCCCTCACCTTTAAACCCGTAAATATCTTCGTATCGATAAAAAGCTGCCTACAGCCCCTACAACAACCCCGATAAGCGAATAATAAAGCAATAATTGTGCCCAGACATTCGATATCGTAAGCATTTTAAATAAACTGAGGCTCAAGGAAAACAAGTCTTTGTTTAACCTAACCTCCAGTGCATTATAGCCGACTCCGGATATAATAAAGGATATTAACGCACCCAGTATTCCTATTATAACACCTTCTACCACAAATGGCCAGCGTATGAACCAATCAGTTGCACCAATGAATTTCATTATATTTATTTCCTTGCGTCTGGCAAACACTGTGATTTTTATGGTATTGGAAATAATGAACACGGAAATTACCAGTAATATGATTATCATGAATCCACTGATGAATCTCATCCAGTAAGTGACTTTTGCTATCATATCAATGGTTTTTTGATGAAAGCTCACTTCGTGAACACCGCTTATATTCCCGAATTCCTCAACTGCCTCCGCACTCTGGGACGGATCTTTAAGATTTATTATGAAGGAAACAGGAAGTATGCTTTCATCAAACCCGTCGAGAATTATGGATTTTTCACCAAATCTGGATTTCATTTTTTCAAAAGCCTGTGCCTTAGTTACCTTTTCATACTTTGCTACTTTACTGTTGTTTTTAACTGCTTCTTCCACCTGCTGCACCTGGTTGTCATCCAGTTCGATATTGCAGAACACCTCCAACTGCGGCTGATCTTTCAATACATCGATATTCAGTTCCAGATTCAGGGCAATAAGCAGAAAAAATCCGAAGACAGCAAGTGTAGCAATGACGATCATTATAGAAGCCAGAGACATCAGAATATTCCTATATGTATTAACAATGCCTTCTTTAATTATATATCTGGCAGTTCTTATCCTCATCCTTGTATAATCCTTTCTCCTGGTCCCTGATGATCAGACCCTTGTTTATGGCCACAACTCTTTTCTTCATTTCATCTACTATTGCCTTCTCATGAGTTGCCACAATAACGGTTGTGCCCCGGTGATTTACCTCGCAAAGGAGCTTCATTATTTCATAGGAGGTTTCAGGGTCAAGGTTGCCGGTAGGTTCGTCTGCAATCAATACTGAAGGATTATTGACAAGAGCTCTTGCTAAGGCCACCCTTTGCTGTTCACCTCCCGAAAGCTGATGCGGATACATATTGGCTTTCCTGCTTAAGCCTACAAGCGCCAATGCCATGGGGACCTGTCTTCTTATTTCCTTGGGCAGCGATTCGGTTATCTGCATCGCAAAAGCAACATTTTCGTAAACTGTTTTGTTGGGAAGAAGCCTGAAATCCTGAAATACGACCCCCATACTTCGCCTCAGATATGGAACATCCTTACGGTCCATGACTGAAACTTCATAACCGTTTACATATACTTCGCCTTCAGTCGGATCCTCTTCCTTGAGCAGCAGCTTAACAAGTGTTGACTTTCCCGATCCACTCTGGCCTACTATAAAAACAAATTCACCTTTTTCTATTTTTATATTTACATCCTGTAAGGCAATTGTGCCGTTGGGATATTTCTTTGTAACATCTTTAAGTTCTATCACCTGATACACCCCACATTTAATAATTTTACTATATCGAACACATAATGTCCACGGCATTATACGCTTCGAAATTCTGCAAGTCATACCGGCCTCTCTGCCTTATCCAGATATTTCTTAACCAGCATTGAGACCTTGAAAATAATAGCATCGTCAAAATTCCTGAGATCAAGACCCGTTATTTTCTGAATTTTGTCCAATCTGTAAACCAGAGTATTTCTATGCACATAAAGCTGCCTTGATGTTTCACTTACATTAAGATTATTTTCAAAAAACTTCTGTATTGTGAAGATAGTTTCAGTATCCAGCGATTCGTATGAACCCTCGTCAAATACCTCTTTAAGAAAAAGCCTGCACAATGTGGCAGGCAGCTGGTAAATAAGCCTTCCTATTCCCAGATTGTTATAATTAACGATCGCTTTTTCATTTTCAAAAATGCTTCCAACTTGGAGGGCTGTTTGCGCTTCTTTGAAAGAACGCCCCAAATCCCTGATATTGTCTACAACCGTTCCTATACCTATCTGCGCCTTTACCATCAATTCGGTATTCAAGGTATCGATAATGCTTTTGGCTGTTCTGTCTATATCCTTGAAATCGTCTCCGGATTTCAACTCTTTTATTAGTACTGTACTTTCATCATCCAGTACGATTACGAAATCCTTTGCCTTGTTGGGAAAAAGACTCTGTGTGATTTCATGGGAATATATCTCCTTGAGCTTGCCAGTTTTAATGAGGAACACCGTTCTGAAGGCATTAAGCGGCAAATGAAGCTCTTTTGCTTTAAATGAAATATCTCCTGGTAAGATATTATCCAGGATAATATTTTTAATAAAATTACCCTTGTCAAATTTATCTTCAAAATAGTATCTTATATTGGTAATGTTTATGGAAATCAGCGAGAGAAGTTTTTGGCTGCTGCTGTCATTGGTATTTATAAAAGCTATAAATTCAGGCTTGTTTTTAAGAAAAATTTTCTGAAAGGTGACTCCGCCATATACCGCATCCAAATCCCTGCTGTCGGCAAACCGCTGCGCAGCGGGATGTATGCCCCCAACTCTGCTTTCGTCCGAGCATCCCAGAATCAGACCTGTTTCATCGGTAACACCAAATTCGTCATTTATTACCTCTTTTATTTGATATATCAGGTTTTGAAACAGTTTCACGTTAATCTCCCTGTAAATGTATTCCCATCTGGGTTGCGCCTCACAACATTATACTATACCTGAAGAAAAGTCTCAAGGGCAATCAAAATCCCGTGGGGTCGGGCTTTACTTGATTTTAAGTCCATTATTTTTGGTATTTCACCCTTTGTATGAATGTAACTAAACAATAATAGCCCAACCTTTTGGGCTGGGCTATTATTAATTACTCTTAAATGCTTAATTTATTATTGTTCTTTCGGTTTCCTTGTCAAAGAGATGCACTCTGTTTGTGTCGATAGCTATCTTGACAGCATCGCCGGTTCTGGTCTTGGTTCTGGGGTTAACTCTTGCAGTGCAGCTTATATCATCAATGAACATGTGCAGCAAGGTTTCGGAACCGAGCATTTCAACGACTTCAACCTTTGCGTCTACGACACTTTCAGGCATTGCTGCAATAAATTGCTCCTCGTCATGCATACATTCAGGCCTGATACCCATAACTACTTCCTTACCGATGTAATCAGTGCCTTCAAGTTTCTTTGCTTTGGCTTCAACCAGCTTGATGCTGTGGTTGCCGAATACCAAATGTATATCATCTCCGCGTTTTTCAAGTACAACATTGACGAAGTTCATCTGCGGACTTCCGATAAAGCCTGCTACAAACATATTATTAGGTTTGTCATACAATGCCGTCGGGCTGTCTACCTGCTGTACAAAACCGTCTTTCATAACAACGATTCTTGTTCCCATCGTCATAGCTTCAGTCTGGTCATGTGTAACATAGATAAAAGTAGTTTGAAGTTTCTGATGCAGTTTGGTAATTTCAAGTCTCATCTGAACCCTGAGTTTTGCGTCAAGATTTGAAAGTGGTTCATCCATAAGGAATACTTTCGGGTCACGGACGATGGCACGTCCGAGGGCAACCCTCTGTCTCTGGCCACCGGAAAGGGCTTTTGGTTTTCTGTCAAGCAAATGTTCTATTTCAAGTATTTTCGCAGCTTCACGTACTCTTTTCTTGATTTCATCTTTAGGAGTTTTTCTAAGTTTCAAGCCGAATGCCATGTTGTCAAATACAGTCATGTGAGGATAAAGAGCATAGTTCTGGAAAACCATTGCTATATCTCTGTCCTTGGGCTGTACATCGTTTACAAGCTTGTCTCCGATATAGACTTCGCCTTCAGAAATCTCTTCAAGTCCGGCAACCATTCTTAATGTCGTTGTTTTACCGCAGCCGGATGGACCAACAAGAATAATGAACTCCTTGTCCGGAATATCCAGATTGAAATCACTTACTGCCGTAACTCCGCCGTCAAACCTCTTGAAAACATTTTTTAACTTTACATTTGCCATTTTTTTCCCTCCCATATGTTTATATACGGCTTATTCTATAATACTAACTATACCACGTAAACCCCTATTGAAGCTAGTACACTTTTATACAAATTTAAAAAACGGATTTGGTAACATTGCATAATGCCGGTTTATCAACCAAAGCATGACCAAAGCATGATTATAGTTGCATTTTTATACACCATAATGTATAATTATAAGGTGCTATTGAAATGAAACCATCATGCAGGGGAGCTGTAAAACATGCGGTATAAAATATTTGTAGACGGTCAGGAAGGCACTACGGGCCTAAAAATCAACGAGCGTCTGGAGAATTTAAACAATATTGAAATTCTCAAAATTGATCCGGAGAAAAGGAAAGATTCAGTTGAAAGAAGTAAATTGCTGAACGAAGCGGATATAGTATTCCTATGCTTGCCGGATGCCGCAGCAAAAGAATCGGTATCTCTGGTAAGCAGCAGGAGCACCGGAATAATCGACGCAAGTACGGCCCACAGGACTGATGATGGGTGGGCATACGGATTCCCGGAATTAAGCGCTTCACACCGTGAAGCTGTAAAAACATCAAAACGTGTCTCAGTACCGGGTTGCCATGCCACCGGCTTTAATCTGATAATGTATCCTCTTGTAAAGGAGGGAATCGTCCCTTCGGACTATCCGGTTACATGCCATTCAATTACGGGCTATAGCGGCGGCGGAAAGAAGCTGATTGCGCAATATGAATCCGGAAACAGAAGCGACGGTGAGTTAATAAGCCCCAGGATTTATGCGCTTGGGCTGCAGCATAAGCACCTTCCTGAAATGAAAAAGGTAAGCGGACTTGCTTTCGCTCCGCTATTCAGCCCGATAATCGGGGACTATTATCAGGGTATGTCAGTTGCGGTCCCCCTCACATCAAGGCTTTTACCAAAAAAGTATTCAGCGGAAGAGATACACGCATTTTTGTCGGAATATTATAAAGAGCAATATTTTGTCAGTGTACCTCCTTTCGACCCTGACAACTATCCGGGAAACGGTTATTTAAGTCCGATTTCCTGCAATGGTACAAACCGGATAGAGCTGTATGTTTTTGGGCATGACGAGCAGATTTTGCTGGTAGCAAGACTGGACAACCTTGGCAAAGGAGCGGCAGGAGCAGCGGTACAATGCATGAACATCATGCTGGGCTTTGATGAAACGACAGGTCTTTTAAAGTAAAGTTATACAAAATAAGGAGAAGATAAAAAATGGAAGCATTGATTAAAAAAGCGGAAATATTAATTGAAGCATTGCCATACATACAGAAGTTGTACGGTAAAACAGTAGTAATCAAATACGGCGGCAATGCCATGATAAACAACGAGTTAAAAAATTCGGTGATGGAAGATATAACCCTGCTTAAATATATAGGTATGAATCCTGTAGTTGTTCACGGCGGGGGCCCTGATATAAACAAGACACTGGAAAAGCTGGATATAAAGAGCGAATTTGTCAACGGGCTTCGTGTGACGGATATATCAACAATGGAAGTGGCACAAATGGTGCTGGTGGGCAAGACAAACAAGGAAATTGTATCACTTCTCAACCAGAAGGGCGGCAAAGCCATAGGTTTTAGCGGAATTGACGGAAATCTTATCGAATGCGAGCAATACAAGCTCACCATCGATGGTGTAGAAAAGGATATAGGATATGTAGGAAAAATAATAAAAATCAATTCCAAGCTGCTTGAGTATGTTGGAAAAGATGAATACATCCCTGTTGTAGCCCCCATAGGCGTGGGGAAAGACGGTCAAAGCTACAATATAAATGCCGATACCGTAGCCGCAGAAATTGCCGCAGCCCTGGGTGCGGAAAAGCTTATGCTGCTTACAGACGTAGAAGGTGTCAAGATGTCCAAAGATAGCCCGGATATACTGCATGCGCTTACATCCAATGAGGTTCACCGGCTTATAGAGGAAAAAGTTATAAACGGCGGTATGATCCCAAAGGTGTTAAGCTGCCTTGATGCCCTTGACAAAGGAGTAGGCAGAACTCATATAATTGATGGGAGGATCCCGCATTGTATACTGCTGGAGATATTCACCAACAAGGGCATCGGAACCATGATCATGAAGGAAAAAGTTTTGTATTACAGTGCCGAGCAGCTATAGGGTTCCACGAAATTAACGCTGTTGTATTAATAAAACCGGGAGGTATGGATTATGAACGTTGAAGCAGTATCAGCCATTCTGAAGGAAGGCTCGCCCGTAAGTACCAGGATTGGCTCCGGTTCTGCATGGTACAGGAACATAGTATACAAGAGCGAAAACAATTTTGTTCATTTGTCGCTAATAGACCGGTACCTTGAAAATATAGTCATTGTTGGCACGCAAATATCCATTAAATTCTTTAACGAGTTTTTTGTCTATGTGTTTAGCGGCATTATACATAATATATACGCAGGATATCCCGGTTACGTGATTGTTCAAATAACAGACGCTGAGGAAATCATCAATACGAGGCTTTCGCCCAGATATGACATATATCTGCCAGCTAACCTCAAGCCCGAATGGGACAGCATATTTTTTTTCTCGGTAATTACCGACATTTCCTACGGAGGTATGGCTTTCATGTGCAGTCACAGGTTTGATCACAGCGAGGAGGTGCAGGTTATGGCATACCTTCCCCTTAACCAGGTTTTCCAGACAAAGGGTAAAGTCATAAGGCGAAACATCAAAAACGGAATTATTGATTACAGTATGCAATTCACAGAGATAAGCGAGCAAAGCTGCGGGATTCTTTCCAAATACTTTGCCAGGCTTGATGCTGAGAATGCCGCATTGTACCAGCAATTTCTTTTGCATTCAGGCAGGCAATGATTCCGACACCTAAATACTAATAATACAACGAAGATTTCTAAATATCCCTGTAGAAATAACGAGTTAAAGCGTTCGCAATTATTCCTACAGGGCGCATAAATGCCATATATTATTGTAACCTTCGTTGCAGTGCTAATACCATTCCATATAATCCGACAAATGTATACAATCCATTATACATACTGCAATTATGAAATATATGGTTTGGTAGTAGGCCTTTAGCGTGGAATGATTTTAAAAGCATTTTTTATATAACTATTGCATCTTTATACATTTATATGTATAATTATAAATATTAAATTATATTATACTGCGAGGTTGTTGATATGAATATAAATGAAATTATTGAAATGGATAAAAAATACTACATGAACACCTTCGGAAACAGGACTCCTGTTTGTTTCCAATATGGCAAGGGAATAAACCTGTGGGATACCGAAGGAAACAAGTATTATGATTTTCTTGCCGGAATAGCCGTAAGCTCCCTGGGCCACGCACATCCTGCACTTGTAAAAGCCATATCGGAACAAGCTGAAAAACTAATACACTGCTCCAGCCTTTATTACATTGAATCACAGGCAAAACTAGCTAAAATGCTGGTGGAAAACTCCTGCGCCGACAGGGTCTTTTTTGCAAACAGCGGCGCAGAAGCCAATGAAGGCGCCATTAAACTGGCACGGATCTATTTCAAAAAAAGCGGCACACCTGAGAAATACGAAATAATCACCTTAAAGAAGTCGTTCCACGGCAGGACGCTTACTACTGTTGCAGCCACCGGCCAGGAGAAATATCAGAAGCCTTACATGCCTATAACGCCGGGCTTCAAGCATGTACGACTGAACGACATGGAGGCTTTGAAAAATGAAATCGGTTCTGTCACCTGCGCAATAATGATGGAGCTTATACAGGGAGAAAGCGGTATAAACCCCGCAGAAATGGAATATGTACAGGGGGTAAGAAAGCTTTGTGATGAAAACGGTCTCCTGCTGATATTCGACGAGATTCAGACAGGTATGGGCAGGACTGGGAAGCTGTTCGGGTATGAGAATTATGCTGTGGAACCTGATATTTTCACATTGGCTAAAGGACTTGCAGGCGGCGTTCCTATCGGTGCATTATGCGCTAAAGCGCATGCTGCTCAGGCTTTCGAGCCAGGAGATCACGGCTCCACCTTCGGGGGAAATCCACTGGCCTGTGCAGCAGGCCTGGCAGTTTTGGAAACAATTATAAAGGAAGATCTCATAGGAAATGCGGCAGTAATGGGAAATTATTTCCACAGTAGATTGGAAACACTTGCCAGGAAATATAATCTTATTGAGGAAATAAGAGGTATGGGGCTAATGATCGGTATCCAGCTTGTTGAAGAAAAGGCTGTAGAGATCAGGAACCGGCTGTTTGAAAGCGGCTTTCTTGCAGGAAGCGTCGGCAGCTATGTTGTGAGGATACTCCCACCCCTCATTATCAGCAGACCCGATATTGATTTGTTTATAGATGCATTGGAAAAAACTTTAAAAGATATTATTTAAAGCATCGGAAGTCCTTAATGAATATCCGGTTCAGTATGTTCATACAAAATTTATTTATTGGAGGTTTGATAATGAAACACCTTATAAGCTTGTTTGATATTACAGCTGAAGAAATAGAAAGCATATTTACAATTTCGGCGAAACTTAAAAAAGAACTGAAGGAAGGCAAAACTCATCATATATTACAGGGCAAAACTCTGGGAATGATATTTTCCAAGTCCTCCACCCGCACAAGAGTCTCCTTTGAAGTTGGAATGTACCAATTGGGCGGGCATTCCCTGTTTCTGAATTCGAACGATATACAGCTGGGCCGCGGAGAGACCATCTATGACACTGCACAGGTATTGTCAAGATATATAAACGGTATTATGATAAGGACCTTCAAACATAGTGATGTCGAAGACCTTGCGCGTTTTGGGACCATACCTGTAATAAACGGCCTTACCGACCTGATGCATCCCTGCCAGATACTTGCAGACCTGTTTACTATCCTTGAAGTCAAGGGAAGGCTGAAAGGCCTGAAAATGGCATATGTAGGCGACGGAAACAATGTGGCGAATTCTCTTTTACACGGATGTGCCAAAGTCGGCATGGATATTTGCATAGCAACGCCTGAAGGTTATGGCTGCGATGAAGGTATAATAGAAGAAGCAAGGTCCGATGCCAAAAAGACCGGCTGCAAGCTGGTTTTGACCGAAGATCCGGTAGAAGCGGCGACCGGAGCAGACGTTATTTACACCGATACATGGGTGAGCATGGGCCAGGAAGCTGAAAAGGAAATCAGGACGAAGACCTTCATGCCGTATCAGGTTAATAAAAAACTATTTTCCCATGCCGGGAATAATGCCATGTTCCTCCACTGTCTCCCTGCATATAGAGGAATGGAGGTTTCAGAGGATATCATTGACGGACCGGATTCCGCAGTATTTGAAGAAGCTGAAAACAGGCTGCATGTACAAAAAGCTATTATGGCAATGCTAATGCAAAAATTGTAAATGTATTTTTAACGGTAATATATGATAAAGGTGAAATAATGTATGAATTATTCATTTATAATTAGAAAAGCTGTACCGGATGATGCTCCTGCCATACGGGAAATAATGCAGGAAGCTTTTAGGAAATATATGGAGGATACCGGTATGGCCGGTACAATGGAAGCCCTGGAGGAGTCTGTAAGCGATATTGTGAGTGATATAGAATCAGAAGAAGTATATGTCGCTTTGATTGACAATATCGCTGTAGGTTCCGTGCGTATAAAAATTTTACCGGATAATACAGCCTATATCAACAGGTTCGGAGTTAAGCTTGACTATCACAATATAGGAATCGGAAAAGCATTGATGAATCTGGTGGATAAAATATTGATGGCAAAAGGTATTTCCAGGGTCAGTCTTTATACAGCTTCAAAATATAAGGATCTTGTGCGGTTTTATTATGGCAGGGGCTTTTTTATCGATTCCATCACAAAAGATAGAGGCTATATCCGGGCCTTAATGGTAAAGGATTATAAACAAAACAGCAACCTGTGAAGGTCGCTGTAAGTATATTCCTTTGATTCCGCAAGTTATGCTGCATCACATGATTATATATTCCTCAAAGTCCAGCCTGTTAGTTTTGCAATACTTCATTACAGACATGAGGATTTTCTTTCCCCCTCCCACGCCAGTATTCAAATAGCGATATAAATGAGAGGGATCTACTCCCAGTTCCCTTGCAAACCGGTTATAATTTCCGGCGCAATGACTGTTCATTAAATCAAATACTTTTTCTCTGTTTACTTCCATTAACATACTTCTACCTCCAACAATTAAAATGGTTACCATACCGAAATACTATTTAATATTTTAATAAGTAAAAACCCCTATGAAGTTCTTATATTACGCTTTACGCGTACTGTGTAACATAAATAAAAGCAATATATATTTTAATTTGCTATTATAGTAATATATTAATACACTTTATGCGTATTGTCAATACATTTAACAGAAAATCAGTAAATATTTACTAACGAGCAGCCTATTTATATCACAAATAATTTGCAATTTGCGTACTTCTCTATGGTAAAGGGATTGAAAATTTGATAGAATCTATTATAGTGGTTATTCAAAAAAAATATTATATATATTTAGCAGAATGTAATAACAGTAACTTAAACTAATAATTTTTTGTATTAAAAGCTTGACAGAGGTGGTAAAGTGGCAACTATTGGGGATAGACTGAGATACCTCATTACGGAACGTGGAATGGAGCAGAAGCAATTTGCCGAGATATTCGGATTAAAGGTATCTACACTTAATGGATATGTGACCAATTATAGAACCCCTGATATAGATATGCAAAAAAAATTCGCAGACTTTTTCGGAGTGACTGTTGATTATCTGATTGGCAGGACGGATGATCGTATAGTAAGCGAAAAGCGCTTTTACGGGGCTAATATTATATTGATAATGGGCAATATGACCTATGAAAAATTATCAGAAGATATCGCCCTTAAATTGAATTTTCCCTCTGATTACAACGATCTTTTTTCGGCAGAATATCTTGAAAGCATAGCTTTTGAGAAAATTATACCAACACCTCAAAGAATCAGCCTCCTATCAAAATATGCCGAGGTCAGTCCCGATTTCTTTTATGCGATAAATACAAATGAAAACCTGCTGGAAGAGAGGGAAATGTACAAAAAAGCCCATCAAAATACCTTTGCATATCATCTGACAAGCGATATGTATAATTTCGTTATGGATCCCCAGAACGAAAAATATATAAAGCTGGCTGCAGATATTAAAAGCAAAGGTATCGATCCTGAGGATATAATATCCTTTTCATTGAAATACAAATAATATAGTACTCCGCCAACCCTAATCCCTTATACTATCGCCGGATAATACAAGTTTTAAAGGTTGACAGAATACTAGTTTTTATTATTATCGTGGCAAACCATATCGATAACAATCGCCAGGGCAAGTGTCCGTACCTGGTCTATATTGTCGTCAATGTCCACTCCATAAGTATCACTGAAGGAAAAAAACTCTTTGGAAATATGGGCGATGAGGACATTGTCCCTGAATAATTCAAACTCACGGGCCCAGATGTCGCCTTGTACATAGTATTGGCCTTCAGAACCGGTTATAACAAAATCATTCTTAAAGAAGGCGAATTTCTTTTTTACATTGGCTATCAGACTGCCGCCAACATAAATGTCATATTCCGGCATGAATTTAAAAAGTTTTTGCTCAATATAGCAAAGTTCATTATCCAGAAGATCATAGATTCTGAGCTTTTTACCAAAGGATAGCAGTTGCTGTCTGACAACAAAGATATCATTGCCAGACTCATCCTTTATATTAAAGCTATCCCCTAATGAGAAAATTTTCTGACGAATTACATATCTCATTTTTAACCTCCCATGTGCCCAGTGTGCCAAGTGAATTGTTACACTGGGCACTGAAATTTCTTTTTTATGATCTTATTCTATATAAAAACTGCTACATTACAATAAAATAGGGGAATTTAATCACCATATGACTTATCACATTCTGTATTTTTTAATGATTTTTTTCAAAGCCGCATACAGGACTGTAACAACAATTGCTACTATTATACCTTTTACCAGATTAAAAGGTATAAGTACTGTTAAAATAGTGGTCATTATCACTTCCTTTGGCGGGTTCTTCATATACAGGGGAAGAGTTATGAAATAATTAACCAGATTTGCCACCACAGTCATTGATAATATGCCGGCAATATTGCCCAAAATCAACTTTTTTGCATCTTTTCTTACAATTAAAGCTATGGGTATCAGCAGTCCTGCTCCGGCAAAGAAATTCGCTATTTCACCTATTCCGCCCTCTTTTGACAGAGTAAGGAAATGAAGCAAATTCTTGACCAATTCCACAGCCACACCCGCCAGCGGTCCGAGTACTATCCCTCCCAATATTGCAGGCACATCACTGAAGTCTATCTTCAAATATGATGGAAAATAAATAAAAAGTGGAAATTCCAGTGCCATCAGCACCCACGCTAATCCGGACAGCACTCCTATCAGTACTAGCGCTCTTGTCTTTCTTGTAATCACAAAAATCACCCCTCCGATAAAATTTAATTCCGGGGGCATATAGCCCCACTGGTTTTACTGGATTCTGCTCCGGCAGAATCCTTAAAAATAAAAATTCCCTGGATAATAATCCCAGGGAACATAATTGCTCGCGCAAATAAACACCTTCTTTCATCCAGACTTTACTGTCGGCCCCGGAATCAAACCGGGTCAGCTTTCGCTCGCGGGCTAATGGCTGCTGCCATATTACCGCCGATCGGGAATTACACCCTGCCCTGAAGATTATATTCAGTTTATAGCATCATAATATCATAGTGGACAAATAACAGTCAATAATTTATTTATAAATTATATTCCGCCGCTGCTGCCGGGTTTTCAACACTTCAATCTAAAAAATAGAACCTTTTAAAATCAGGAAACACTTACCAA
>VEPD01000180.1 GCA_012027035.1 Ruminiclostridium sp.
CAAACAGATTGACAAATTGGTGAAAAAACAGATGCTGGAAGTGGATGACGGACGGATAAGGCTTACTCCGTATGGACTGGATGTCGCAAACTGCGTTTTTATGGAGTTTATATAAACTGAGTCGAAATTGTATCATCTAAATTTGGAAATATCAAAGGAATCGGGTATCCTTATCATCAACTTACCAACCTCAAGAATGGCGAAATGAAAAGGATAATACTAACCTCACTTTCACTCCGAACGTAGAACCGTCCCCATGTTTCTTCACTGATTTTTAATGCCATTTCAATGCCGCTTCTTATAAAATGCATATGCCGCTATGAAAGAGCTCCAGAGCAGAATTAACAACAGGCTGGGAAAGCTCAATATCATACCTGTTTGTGAAGTATCGTAGGACCAATAACCAAAAAGGACGAAAGACATGAAAAAAAAGGTCACCTTCATGGCTTTTTCAACAATAATCATTTCACGTTCATCACACTCACTTTCGGGAATTTTTCCTTTTTTATTATAGGAAAGCGCTACACCTGGGCCTGCAATAAACATCCCTGTGGCTACGGGAATAATCCGCATTATATATTGCCCGCGGGATAATACCGCTGCAATCAGAATCACTGCACCAAGGGCAGTACAGTATAGAATAGCTTGTTTGGATAACTTTGAAGTCATTTTACATCCTCCTCAAAAATAAATATTTTTTCGATCGACAGCATAAAAATCCATGAGATCTTGAAAGCCAACTCAAGAGAGGGGTTATAACGTCCCGACTCAATCGAGATTATCGTTTGGCAGCTTACGTTCAATAACTCACCTAATTCTTCCTGAGTCATATTATCCTGTTGCCTTAACTCACGAAGGCTGTTTTTCACTGTTCGGTCACCTCCTGCATTGTAAAGTTGCCTTTACATATATAATAACTCCATTTTGATTGGGTGTCAAGGAAACTTTACACAAAATCTTTGTGCGCAAAAACAGGATACCTGTAAAATGAGCGTATCCATCAATCAGATAGCTGAGGAATTCAATCCTGTAATGAAAGGTTGGCTAAATCAGTACGGAAGGTATGGAAAAAGGAATTCGCAAGGGTGCTTGAAAAAGTAAAAATCCATCTACTGTTATAAGTGCAAAGGAGATACAAAAAATGCAGACATATGACCAAGAGTTCTTTTTATTAGCAAACGTAAATGCACTAATACCCGCTGCAACTGAAATATTCAAAGAATCCGCAAGTCTTACTTTCACTCCGACCGAATGGCTTTAACAGGATCCAGCCGGGCTCCGTACCACGCCGGATACAGTGTGCTCAGCCAGGCGCATATACCCATCAGAAGCGATATGCCTGATAATTTAGCCAGGGGCAGGTACCTTCCAAGGATCCAACCATTGACAGTTTTTTGCATAAGGACGCCTGATTCAAAAATACCTATTGATAGTGGAACGGCTAATACAATTCCCACCAGAAAAAGGGATGCTATCTCCAGTAAATACATCCGGCGGATTTCTCTTTGAAGCATACCTACCGAGCGCAGGATTCCTATTTCTCTTGTCCCTTCCAGCACTGAAATCAATAAGGAATTAGCAATAGCAATAGCTACGACGAGCAAAGCTACTACGACCACCATGTTCATAATGTCCAGTATTCCCTGGGATATCCGGAGGATGTTGTCACGAAAGTCAGCGGCCAAATCCACATGAAGCCGGAAGTCTTTATCAAGATTTTTTACAATTCCATCTTGTACCAGGGATGGTTCAAAGCCTTTATCGACGGTTACATCCAGGTAGTCTACGGAATTATCCTTCCAATATTTGCTGTAATCCTGCCTATCTATATAAGCTGAACCTCCCATT
This sequence comes from Ruminiclostridium sp., assembly GCA_012027035.1. GTDB lineage: Bacteria > Bacillota > Clostridia > Acetivibrionales > DTU013 > MnB-11. Next base: position 1,849 of record VEPD01000180.1, read on the forward strand.
GAAGAAAAATCCTTGTGGATTCCTACGATTTTAAAGGCGATCGGACCGGATGGCGTAGGTAATGTCAGCTTTTGACCGACTTGCATACCATATTTGATCTTCAGGTTTTCCGATATCCATATCCCGCCTCCCGCAGCCAGATTATCAAGGGCTGCCTTTTTCCCGGGCTCAACCATGGGAGGTGAGGCAAACTTACTCCACTCGCTTGCATCAATTGCCGAAAGATCAAGTACTTTATCATTCCATTTAACTGATGTCGACCTTAGACCTACTACCGAGTCAACCCCATCTATGGCTTTCACACGATCGATCAGCGTTTCTGAGAGAGAAGCCGTATTATTTCCATTGACTTGCGTTCCCTGACTTATAACTATGTCCGCAACGATGAGTTCCTTCATCCACTGCTTTGTGGTTACAGCCATGCTGTTGCCGATACTTAAAAAGCTGAAAGAAATCGCCAGCCCGAGCAGTAAGGGCATTCCTGTCAGCACTGTGCGCCTGGGCGATCGTCTGAAAGTTCCCGCTCCTATTTTGCCAGGTAAACCAAATATCCGGGTCGTTAACGGTTCCAGCCTTTGAAGCAGCCAAATCAGAAGGGGCGGGAGTGCAAGCACCGCTCCAAGCAATATTCCAAAAGGAGCAGCCTGTGACACCAGAGAGAATTCCTTCAGAACTAAAATACCGAAGGTTCCAAGGGCGGCGAGGAAAATTCCTGCGATAATCCGCCATAGCGGATAGCTGTTTTCAGGCGTCGAAGTTTCCTTACGGATAGCTTCCATAGGAGAAATGACCGTTGCCCTGTGGGATGCATACCAACCGGAGATCAGGCATGAAACCACTCCTATGCCCCAATTCGCCAAATAGTCCGCCGTCTGTATATGAATTCCCGGGATATCTATTTTAACCCATTCTTTTAAAGAACCTGATATTGTATTCAGTAAGCCCTGAGCTAAAAATCCGCCTGCAAAAATTCCGACAAGGCTTCCTATTGCTCCAATTATGAATGCCTGCAGCAGAATAAGCCTTTTCACATCTTTACGGCGCCAGCCAATGGCACGCAGAATGCCAATCTGCTGTTTTTGCTCGGTAATCGCTACACTTATGGAATTATAGACTACAAACAATGCAAGGAATAAACATAAGCTGCCATACATATTGTAAAAACCTTTAATCATTCCAAGCAAGCTGTCTAAATCGCTGCGGCGTCCACTCGGCGTACGGACATCGACACTTTTATTCAAGCTGTTTATCAATTGTTCCTTAATGGCGTCAAGCTCCTTTGGATTTTCCAAAACAACACTGATATAAGAGATTTTACCTTTCATTTGGAAAACATCCTGACTGGTGTCCAGAGGCATAAATACGATCATGCTATTGTTAACACTGGCAACTCCGCTATCTTCAAGGATTCCCACCACATTAAACTCCACTGCGCCGCTAGGGCCCTGGAGATTTATCTTTTGTCCCGGAGATATGGATTGCCCTCCAAATAATGTTCTGGGTACGGCCAATTCACGCTTTCCAGCTTCAGGCATGCGCCCTTCCGCCATCTGGTAGGTTCGGATTTCCTTATCTTTTTCCGGATCGATCCCCAGGACGACGACAAAGTCCCTGGATTCATTCATAAGCGTTATTGTCTGAATAAAAGGGACGGCATTTTTAACTCCGTTTATTGACTGTACAACTTTCAAAGCAGACTCGTCAATACCTGAAAGCGGTGCCTTAACTTCGAGCTGCGCCCTTCCTCCCAGAAGTCCCGCGATTTCACCGGAAACAAAATCAATACTTCCATTGAGCCCACGGACGGCAACCAAAGCGGCTATTGAAACGATAACGCTAAGTATTGTAAGCAGCGTCCGCAATTTGCGCCGTTTAAAATATGTTAACGAGAGTCGGAATGCCAACATATGACTACCTCCCAGCGATATCAAGAATCTGACCGTCTTTCATCGTAACCACCCGGCTGCCGTATGCGGCAACCTTGGAATCATGCGTGATCAGCATAATGGTTGTATTTGTTTCCTCTGAAATATTTTTTATAAAATCAAGAATCTCTTCTCCTGTTTTGGAATCAAGATTTCCTGTCGGTTCGTCTGCGAGGATGAGCATCGGCTGCGTGATCAATGCCCGGATAATAGCCACTCTTTGCATTTGTCCGCCGGAAAGTTCCGAAGGATAGTGTTTTTTCCTTCCGGAAAGTCCGACCCTGTCCATCCATTTATCAACCTCCGGTTTCCAGAAGGATTTAGGTTTTCGCATCATAAGCAGGGGCAATGCCGCATTTTCTTCAGCCGTCAATGTAGGCAGAAGGTTAAAAAATTGAAAGATGATTCCTATTTTTTCTTTTCTGAATACGGTTAACTCGTTATCCTTCCAATCCGAAACAGGTTTGTTATCAAGAGATATTTTCCCCTCGCTAGGCTTGTCAAGCCCGGCTGCAAGATGCAGCAACGTGGATTTGCCGGAGCCGCTGGCTCCGACTATCGTTATGAACTCTCCCGGCTCCACACTCAAGTTTACACGGTTCAGGGCATGAACCTGTTCATTGCCCATTATGTAGATTTTACTTACCTCTTTAAATCGGACACTGCAACCCTGCGTCACCATAACGGCACCCCCTGCTTTATTTCTATATACAAAATGATGTTATTTCAGTGAAATTTTATCATAGTAAGGCTTTACATTCAATCAAATAATTGATTCTACCGCAAAAACTCATGTTCCAACAAAATTTTGATAGCATCGGAAAGATGTCGTGCGGGGAAATGTCTCTAAAGCAGCTCTTGCTCCACTTTCTTCAGACGTATTCCTTGCGGGTCGCAAAATTTTGTTTCCACATTGGACTTTTTGCGGCAGAATCAATAATCATATAAATAATAATGGAGATTATAAAGGTCAGAGAAAGTCAGAAAAAAAGTAAATAAAACTATTGACAAAGAAAACCTAAGGTGGTATTTTTATATTAGCACTCGTGCAGCAAGAGTGCTAACAAATTGCGCCTGACGGGGTGAAGAGATGTTTTTGGATGATAGAAAAAGATTAATACTGCAGGCCATCATCGACGATTACATCAACACGGCCGAGCCTATAGGATCACGCACTATTGCACGGAAGCACGAACTGGGCTTAAGCTCCGCCACCATAAGAAACGAGATGGCTGACCTTGAAGAGATGGGATATCTGGCACAGCCGCATACTTCATCGGGAAGAGTTCCATCTGATAAAGGCTACAGATTATATGTCGATCAATTGATGACGGTAAAGGAATTAAGTCTGGATGAGGTGGAGACTATAAGAATAGCTATGGAAACACGCATCAACGAGCTGAGTCAGCTGATAAGGCAAGCTTCTGTTGTAATGTCGCGTTTTACCAGATACACTTCCATGGCAATTACACCGCAGATGAAAAAGAGCATACTCAAGGCGCTGCAGGTTGTACCCATAGAAAGCGGAAAAGCTCTTGTGGTGGTAGTTACCAATGCCGGTATTGTTAGAAACCAGTTAGTTAAGCTGGGGGTGAATGTCAAGCCGGATGTACTTATAAGTATTTCAAACATGTTGAACGACAAGTTGAGCGGTCTTTCCCTTGAGCAGTTGGGCGGAAAGGTGATAAGTGAGCTGGAGGAAGAAACCGGAGTGCCCAAGGAGATTTTGCTGCCTGTATTGGAGGGTATGGTTGAATGTATTAATCTTATAGACGATCCGGAAGTATATCTTGACGGGACCACCAACATTTTCAATTATCCGGAATTCAGGGATGTGATCAAAGCAAGGGAATTCATGAATATAATGGATGAAAAGGCAAACCTGTGCAAGCTTCTGGCCGATTCTATCGAAAAGGGAGGCATTACGGTCAGAATTGGCTCGGAAAATGACATTACCGGGATAAAGGAATGCAGCCTGATCACTACAAATTATAACCTGGGAGATACTTTCATCGGTTCCATCGGAATCATAGGCCCTACCAGGATGGAATACCCCAGAGTAGTATCTTCAATGAATCATATAAGGAAAATGATTAACCTTGAAATAATTAAATTACTTGGAGCCTATTTCGAGGACGACGAGTAATACTACAGCGTCAATTTCATTATTATATCGGCATGTATGCGCCTTGCAGGATTAGTGTGAACGCTTCAATTCACTAATCCTGCAAGGATAAATTGGTGATTGCCGCTGTAGTATCAAGGATATGCAAAAAGATCTCAGAACAGGAGGAACGATAGATAAACAATGAGAGGGAAAAAGGAATGCCAGGATGCAAAGGAAGATAAACTTAATATGGACGGGAATGTGACGGATAACGGCACTGCCATAGAAACCAGTGATAATTGTGAAAATGGCGCGGCAGACGACTTAGCTGTAAAGGAACTTGAAAAATTGAAGGCTGAATTGGAAGAAAAGAACAAAAAGGTTGAAGAATATCTTGACAAGTTTCAAAGGTCGGTTGCTGAATTTGATAATTTCAAAAAGAGAACAATAAGGGAAAAGGATTCACTTTATTCTGAGGCTGTGAGCGATGTCATATCTGCAATACTGCCGGTTATGGACAGCCTGGAAAGAGCTTTGAAGGCGTGTTCCGGGGATAACGGGCTTCAGTCGCTGAAAGAAGGGGTTGATCTTGTATACCGTCAAATGAAGGATTCCCTGAAAAATATCGGAGTGGAAGAAATAAACTGCTGCGAAGCATGTTTTGACCCTCAGATGCATAATGCCGTATTGCATGTGGAAGATGAAAAATGCGGACAGAATACGGTAGTTGAAGAACTTCAAAAAGGGTATGTTTACAAGGATAAAGTGATAAGGCACAGTATGGTGAAGGTCGCCAACTGATTTTTGCTCCTGCATGGGTAAATTCCATACCGGGGCCGGAAAATCAGCAGGAAGGTCAAAGAAAATCAAAATCAATAAAACATATATTTAATAGTATAAAATACTGGGAGGTAAAATTATGGCAAAAGTAATAGGAATAGATCTGGGGACCACCAATTCGTGTGTAGCGGTTATGGAAGGCGGAGAGCCTGTTGTAATACCAAATGCAGAGGGTAACAGGACCACGCCTTCGGTGGTTGCATTTTCTAAAACAGGCGAAAGGCTTGTGGGCCAGGTTGCAAAAAGGCAGTCAATAACCAATCCTGAAAGAACTGTCATCTCGATTAAAAGAGATATGGGTACCGACCGCAAGGTTAAAATTGATGACAAGGCGCATACGCCTCAGGAAATATCTGCAATGATACTTCAAAAGCTGAAGGCGGACGCCGAAGCTTATCTGGGTGAAACGGTATCACAGGCGGTTATTACAGTCCCCGCATATTTCAGTGATTCACAGCGGCAGGCAACAAAGGACGCAGGCAGAATTGCCGGACTTGAGGTTTTAAGAATCATAAACGAGCCTACTGCGGCAGCGTTGGCATATGGACTTGATAAGGAGCACGATCAGAAGATTATGGTATTTGACCTTGGCGGCGGCACCTTCGACGTTTCAATACTGGAGATAGGCGACGGCGTATTCGAGGTTCTTGCTACCAACGGTAACAACAGGCTAGGCGGAGATGATTTCGACCAGAGAGTCATTGATTATCTTGCCGATTCCTTTAAGAGAGAAAACGGTATCAATCTGAAAAATGACAGGATGGCAATGCAGAGGCTTAAAGAAGCGGCAGAAAAGGCAAAAATAGAGCTTTCCGGAGTAACCACCACAAATATAAATCTTCCGTTCATAACTGCAGACGCCAGTGGCCCGAAGCATCTTGACCTTACGCTTACAAGGGCTAAGTTTGATGAGCTTACCTCCGACCTGGTGGAAAAGACAATGGGACCAACCAGACAGGCAATGCAGGATGCAAATCTGACGCCTGAAAAAATAGACAAAATATTGCTGGTAGGCGGATCAACCAGAACTCCCGCTGTTCAGGAAGCAGTCAAGAAATTCCTTGGAAAGGAACCTTTCAAAGGTATCAATCCCGATGAGTGTGTGGCTGTAGGGGCTGCAATTCAAGCGGGCGTACTCACGGGCGAAGTCAAGGATCTCCTTCTTCTTGACGTTACACCGCTGTCCCTGGGCATCGAAACCCTTGGTGGCGTATTTACCAAGCTGATTGATAGAAATACCACCATACCGACAAAGAAAAGCCAGATATTTTCAACTGCAGCTGATGGACAGACAAGTGTAGAAGTCCATGTACTTCAGGGTGAAAGAGAAATGGCCGCCTATAACAAGACTTTGGGCAGATTCCAGCTGACAGGCATTCCCCCGGCGCCAAGAGGCGTACCTCAGGTTGAAGTATCCTTTGATATAGATGCAAATGGCATTGTCCATGTATCCGCAAAGGATCTTGGAACAGGCAACGAGCAAAAGGTCACAATTACAGCCTCTACAAACCTTTCCGACGCTGAAATCGAGAAGGCTGTGAAGGAGGCGGAAAAACATGCCGCCGAAGACAAGCAGAAGAAGGAAGAAATAGACGTAAAAAACAACGCAGATTCAATGGTTTACCAGTCGGAAAAGACTGTGAAGGATCTTGGAGACAAGCTAAACGCCGATGATAAGGCAAAGGTCGAAAAAGAGATTAATACAGTAAAAGAAGCCCTGAAGGGAAACGATACCGAAAAGATCAAAAAAGCTACCGAAGCATTAACACAGGTATTTTACGATATATCCGCCAAGATTTATCAGCAAAATCCAGGAGCCCAGGGCGGCCCGAATCCGAGTGCAGGCTTTGGAGGGGATCCCGGCGCAGGAGGTAATCCCGGTGGGCAGGGTAATGTATACGATGCTGATTACAAGGTAGTCGACGACGATAAGAAGTGAACTGTTATCTTTATTTTGCATATGCTATAATATATCGGGTGTACAAAGGTCAACATATGAGCGCTGGTGTAAAAAATTTCCTCCCATAGGTATCTGAAAACACTGTCCATTGCGACCGGTATTTTTAGAAAAATAGGAAGTGATATTTTCAGCGCTCCTGGATTAATGATTGGAGTTGGTAGTATTGGCGCCATCCAAGAGGGATTATTATGAGGTTCTTGGAGTAGAAAAAAATGCATCGGATGCTGAGATAAAGAAAGCATACAGAAAAGTTGCAAAGCAGTTCCATCCTGATGTGAATCAGGAAGACAAGAGTGCTGAATCAAAGTTTAAAGAAGCTAATGAAGCTTATGAAGTATTGAGTGACCCGCAAAAAAAAGCGCGCTATGATCAATACGGCCATGCAGGCGTAGATCCCAACGGTTTTAGCGGAGCTGGCGGAGGTTTTGGTGATTTTGATTTTGGCGGAATCGGAGATATATTTGAATCATTTTTCGGCGGTTCCGGTGGATTCGGCAGGTCATCCAGAACAAGAAACGGTCCGCAGAAGGGCTCTGATCTGAAATATTCCATGGAGCTTTCCTTTGAAGAAGCCGCATTCGGTATTGAACGCGAAATATCAATAAACAGGATGGAAGCTTGTGTTACCTGCGGAGGCACCGGATCCAGGCAGGGGAGCAATGCAGGCTCCTGTCAGCACTGCGGCGGCACAGGACAGGTTCAGGTCAAGCAAAGTACGCCCTTCGGACAGTTTGTAAATGTGAAAACCTGTGATGTTTGCCGCGGCGAGGGCAAGGTAATAACCAATCCGTGCGGTATCTGCAGTGGTAAAGGTAAAATAAAGAAGAATGTAAAAATAAAGCTGAATGTTCCTGCCGGTATAGATGACGGTCAGACAATCTCACTGCGGGGCGAAGGCGAACCGGGTACAAAAGGCGGGCCTTCAGGCGACCTTTATGTGACTGTCAGGGTGCGCAAGCATTTGATTTTTAAACGTCAGGGCAACGATGTCATTTGTGAAATGCCCATAACATTTGTTCAGGCGGCGCTGGGCGCTGAGGTGGATGTACCTACCCTGGACGGAAAAGTAAGGTATGCCATACCGGAGGGTACTCAAACAGGTTCCGTTTTCCGGTTGAAAAGCAAGGGAATTCCATATCTTCGTGGTAATGGGCGCGGCGACCAATATATAAAGGTAGAAATCGATGTTCCCAAAAAGCTTAATGAAAAGCAAAAAGCAATATTAAGGGAATTTGCCGACATAAGCGGAGATGATGTCCATGA
>VEPD01000093.1 GCA_012027035.1 Ruminiclostridium sp.
ATAAACGGGATTCCGATGATAGATACTCCAAGAACCCATAAGATTGCTATTATTTTAATATTTTCAATCAGCGAAATGGATAAAAGTTCATTGCTGTCTACCTTTTGAATATCAAGAAGCTGTAAAAAGCCCTGGAAATAATTCGTCAGCTCCTCCCTTTGAATGGAGCTTAGTCCGTTTACTGTAAAGGCGCCGGCAGAAACGCCCAGAACAAATGCCATAAGCATTATGAAATATGTATTGCGGTTCTGGGAAATATGTGTCCCAATCATCTTCCGAATTGCTGCAAACAACTTGTTTCCTCCTTGCATCCATCAGTTTCCATGTCTGTAAGAATTGTATGCCTGCAATTCACGAATAATTACAATTGTGTATTAATATTGTAAACCTTTGTTTCTGATAATTCTCTCAGCCAGCAGTATACCTATAATAGACTTTGCGTCAGTTATCTCGCCTGTCATAACCATATTGACCAAAACACCTACAGGTATCTTTTGAGACGTTATAAATTCGTCATCGTCCGCACATAAGCTGCCCTCCTTGAGACCTGTGGCAAGATACATATGAAGTATCTCATTTGAAAAGCCAGGCGAACTGTGAATACTGATCATGTGTATAATGCTCTCTGCCCTCAGGCCTGTTTCTTCCTTCAATTCCCTCTCTGCGCAAACCATCGGATCCTCGCCGTTATCCAGCTTGCCTGCAGGTATTTCCAGGGTTACGGTGTCAATAGGCTTTCTGAATTGCTTTACCATGTAAAGCTCGCCATTTTCACTTAAAGGTATGATTACAGAAGCGCCCGGATGCAATACAACGTCCCTTGTCGCCTCTCTGCCATCAGGCAGTTCAACAGTCTGGGATTCCATACTGATGATATTTCCCTTATAAATATGCTTCCTGGAAATAGTTTTTTCCTCATAATTCATGTCTTTCAACTCCTGTCATGTATGATTTTGGAATAGTTTTTCATAAACCGGATATATTTTATTTATATGTGAGGGGACACACGTTCAAAGTCCATTGCAAGGAATGTCCCCTTTTGAAAAGGAGGAGTCTTTATGCTGCAGTTGGACTATAAAAATAAAACCTATATCACCGGAAAAATCGATGAGGTTATTATCCGTCTTAAAGAGATTGAAAAGCGCTTTAAAACCATCAGGGAGTATCTTGACTATCAGACGAAGGAACTGTAGGCTCCAGGTCTTCTCTACGCTTTTTTATCTCCCCTGTGGCAAGCTTGTCACACCGGTTGTTATACTCGCTGTCAGAGTGCCCCTTTACCTTTATCCATTTGATTTTATGCTTGCTGTTAAAATAATCAAGCTCTCTCCATAGTTCAGAATTTTTCACATCTTCCTTGCTTTTGTTTTTCCAGCCGTTCATCTTCCAGCCTGCCAGCCAGTATTTTTCAAAAGCATTGATCAGATATGAGCTATCACTGTAAAGCTCTACTTCGCAGGGCTCCTTCAGCGCTTTTAACGCTTCTATTGCAGCAGTAAGCTCCATCCTGTTGTTTGTAGTTTCAGCTTCATACCCGGATAATTCCTTTTCCCTCTCCCCATACATCAGGATGGCTCCCCAGCCTCCTTCGCCAGGATTACCGGAACAAGCGCCATCAGTGTATATGAGTACTTTTTTCATCAATTTCTCCTTGGTACTACAGCGTCAATTTCATTTTTCTATCGGCATTTATGCGCCTCACAGAAATAATCGCGGCGGTTCAACGCGTTATTTCTTATGAAGATAATTTGGTAATTGACGCTGTAGTATCGGCTGCCGGATTTTATTTCCCAGAGGTAGTGTTACCTATTTCTCTTGCTTTTTTTGTACATTCGTTCATTGCATCCATTACAGCATATCTGAATCCGTTTTTTTCAAGTGCGTTTATTGCTTCAATGGTTGTACCGGCCGGTGAACATACCTGATCCTTAAGCTCGCCGGGATGCACTCCTGACTCCAGCACCATTTTTGCAGAGCCCAGAACAGCTTGTGCAGCCAGCTTATAAGCCAGGTTTCTCGGTATTCCCGACTTCACCGCGGCATCCGCCATAGCTTCAATAAACACAAATACATAAGCAGGACTGCTGCCTGTCAATGCAGTCACTTCACTCATCAATCTTTCATCAAGCTCTTCAGCTTTACCTGAGCACTCGAAAAGTTTCTTTACTGCTTCCTTTTCTTCGCGACTTAAATCGGCGTCAAAGGAGATCAATGTCATACCTTCACCAACTGTAACCGGTATATTTGGCATTGTACGAACAACTTTCACATCCTCGCCGATTATATCTTTTATTGTCTTCCTTGACACGCCGACAGCAATTGAAACAAGAATTTTGATTTTACCGAAGCTTCCACGGCATTCTTCAAGCACCTGTCTGATTTGGGCGGGTTTTACCGCCAGAATTATAATATCCGAAGCTTCAACTACTTCCTTGTTTCCGGTCAGCACTCTGATTCCTGTTTCTTTTTCCAATGCAGCTGATTTTTCATGGTCGACATCATAAATGCTTATATCCTGAGGCTCAACAAAACCGGAGCCAGTAATACCCTTAAGCAGCGCTGCTCCCATATTTCCCGCCCCTATAAATCCAAGCTTCATACTCATAAAAACACTCCGTTTCCAATAAAATCAGTTTTTTCGAATAATATAGCTTCTATAATACCATAAAATGAAAATAAATCCAGAGTCAAAAATATCCGGACCCATTGACACATATAACAAGCATATTGTACAATAAAGAAGTCACTTTTAGGGGAGTAGCGCAATTGGTAGAGTTACGGTCTCCAAAACCGCAGGCTGCAGGTTCGAGCCCTGTCTCCCCTGCCAGATGAAAGCTTAGATCCATCAAGGTTCTAGGCTTTTGTTATATCCATGCTATGGTTTACATAATTTGATTATGGATGTTAAATAGTGACTGACATTGTAGGTTCTATAATATTTTCTTATTCTTTATTCCATTCTCCAATGGATTTATGGCCTTCTCCGCTAAAATCCAAAACTTCAAAGCTTCGTATAACCGGTTTGAAATTGTTTCCGAAAGCATAATATAAATCAATTTCACCTATCATGTCTACAGTAGCGCGACCGAATACAGGCAATGGCACCTTTATTTCAACGCCGCCGTCTTTTGCATTAACCAGGCCTATTCTGGAATTTTCACTTATTTCAACCGGCGTGGGCTCCACCCACGAGCTTTCATAGGATTTATTACTTTCCTCATCCTTATCCAGGCCAGGAGAATCCGATATATCAAAAACAGTGGTAAAGGAAATTGTATCGTTTTTCATTTCCAGTTTGCCATCGCCCAAATACTTGAAAGCGAAACCGCCGGCAAACTCTGAAAGATTGCTATCTGTAGTAAAAGAATACGATTTATCTTCTTTATGGCTATAGGCAAAGAAATAATTCAATGAAAATGCTGCGCCGGATTCGGGTATTATCAGGAATATATCTTTGGCTCCATCCCCATCCAAATCAGCAAATTTGATGCTAGTCATGACTCCGGTCAATCCTGCCTGCTTCTTAATAAATGTAGTTTTTTTAGTTTCATTTCCATCAATAATTTTTAATATTCCTTCAAGCTCGCCGGAATTATTTTCTCCGTCCCCTTCAACCTTGATCTGAAGAGCTTCCACTTCTTCGTTGATCCCATCGGCATCCAGGTCGACACTGGCGCTTTGCAAAAGCTGGGGGTTATTTTCCGATTCATCACTTCCATTATTCAGTTCGGATTCAACTTCAGTATTTTCAACAGCTGTAGCCTCTGTCAGTTTTTCAGTCTCCTGTACTCCAGCGTTTTGACTACTGGAACTGACCGTATTATCAGTTGTTATATCAATATTAGCAACCTTGTTTTTTCCGCAGCCTGATGCAGCTATTATTAATACGACGACCAAGGTTATAAGTATTAGCTTCTTCAAAATAATCACCTAAATATAATGATACGCTAAAACAGCCTTTAAGTAAACCCTGCGTCTATAGTTTCAAATGTGAAATATTGCCTTTTCCCAGCTTGACAAGATACACGTCCCATTTCCTCGACCCCAGTTGATGGGCAAATTTCTTGTCCAGAACAGAGAAGTCGAACCTGTATTTTCCTTTCACAGCGCTTCCTGTATCCATGGCAACAGCATATCCGAGGCCCTTAATATAAAAAACCGTTCCAAAAGGCCAGTATTTAGTATCGATGGCTACTGTCACTCCTGGAACTATTGGCTTGCCGGAATTCGTTATGCCTTTGTTATTTCCACATTCCTCTATACTTGGAGTATATGCTGTTCCAAGAAATCTCCCGATGTATTTGCCCTTGATTATGTTATCCCGCGGTTCCAAATTTTCAAAGATTGAAAAGCTCTGGGGTTTCACTCCCACAGACGCCGCCATTTTTAATGAATTCTGAAGGGCGATGTTATCATCTACCAATTCCTTATTTTTCTTTTTTAATTCGCTAAACTGCCTTTTCAACTCCTCCAGCTGACCGGAAATGTCTGCATTCCCTCTTGAAGCTTTATCATAGCCTTCTTTAAGCAGATTTATTTGTTCCTCCAGTAACTTGTTTTTTTCAGACAATGCGGAATTCAGACCCTCAATTTCTTCTCTGCCTTTATCCAGATCGGCTTTGTCTGACTTAACTACTTCAATGGTTTTATATGCTGTTGTCAATTGACCTTTTAAATTCATATATGATTTTAGCACCATGTAATTGTTTACACATAAAAAAGCAACCAAAATGAAAAGGATCAATACCGCCCATAGATATCCATCCTTCTTACTTCTGACCAACCTGTAATGCCTGGCTTGTCTTCGAGGCTGTACTTTGTCTGCCGCCTCAAAACTTGACATATAGCATCCTCCTTGTAATCATATTTCCATATAATGTATATTATATTATCCACAAATATCACAGTGTTTATTCATATGGCTATTTTTGTATAAGAGAATAACAATAAGCTTAAAAGCAGAAGATTAAAGAATACATCGACTTCATAATATCAAAAAATATAGATAACAGCAGTAAATAGTAAGGAGCTACCTTCGGTTTAATTTTAGAAAATCAAATCAGGACAGCATATAAAGGCGCATAATTTAGGCGTATAATTTATTGACATGCGCATAATTTAGGCGTATAATTTATTAATAAGGAGATAAAATATGACCGTTAGGGAAATTCTCAAGATACTCTATCATGATGGCTGGATGAAGAAAGATTCAAAAGGCTCACATATTCAACTAGTTCATCCAACCAAGCCTGGTAAGGTAACCATTGCTGTTCATCAGGGAGATATACCACCAGGAACACTTAATAGTATTTTTAAGCAGGCAGGATTGAAATAGTATGCACATTTTACCTAAATTATTCAGGAGGTGTATTTATGAAAAAAATAATTTATTTTGCTGTATTTGAACCTTCCACCAATGGAACATTCGGAGTGTATTTCCCTGATTTGCCAGGCTGTATCTCTCTAGGAGATAATTTTGAGAACGCTCAGGCTATGGCAGGCGAGGTACTTGGATTGCATTTATGGGGTATGGAAAAAGACGGAGATTTAATTCCTGTTCCTACCGCTCCACCGTTTAAAGATGTACCTGAAGGCTCTGTTGTCGCACCTGTTACTGTCTTCCCTGAAATTGTTAAAAATGAGATGGACAATAAGGCAGTGAAAACTAATATAACTCTTCCGTCTTGGTTAAAAGATCTCGCAGAAAAACAGCAGGTGAATTTCTCTCAGGTTATGCAAAGCGCATTGAAAGAGTATTTGGGAATAACCAATAGATAAATAGCATTTACAGAACCTTTATAATTCTTTTTTTATTATATCAAATTGTCGTCAGAACATCGTCAAAACATAAAAATAGGTGGGAACCAATTTCTTGGAACCCACCTATCTTGTTGGTCGGAGGGACCTGACTTGAACAGGCGACATTGGATAGATATGGACACGTCAACGAATCCATGAAAAGGGACGCTGCGAACAGAAGGGCTGGATTATTTAGTAATTAATATGTGACTAAAAGGCGTAAAAATCTACGCCTTTATTTATTTTTTAGCAGGAGATTCCATTTCAATAGCGAATATTCATAGAAAAGGTTTTTATTGAAAAGGGAATTAAATAATTATGAAATTACTTAAATTTGCATACAAAGCTGTGGCATGGTCAATTGTTTTTATATTAGGTTTAATTATTGGTTTTATATTAGGTTCTTACGTAGCTCTACATAGTAACCCTATTTTAACATTTCTCAAAAATCAGAGAACTAATATTTTAATAGGATTAGGTACGGGTTTAGTAACAAGTATTGCAGTTTCATTATTATTTTATATTATTACAAAATATTATGGTATGACCTTACTCCGCGATCGTGGACACGGAGAATCCCTCAATCTTCATTTTTCTCCCAATCTCTATCATGCCGGTTCTTTCAGCTTAAAAGGCGGGATA
>VEPD01000210.1 GCA_012027035.1 Ruminiclostridium sp.
GCATGTCTGCCCCTATCTCCGAAGACGTCTATTAAAAGTCTTGACGCGCCCTCAACTACGGCAGGCTGTTCACAAAAGCCTTCATGAGATGCAACATATCCTGTTACCTTTATTATCTGTTCGATCCTGTTCAAATCACCTGCTACAAATTGGATCTCCGACAGACAATTAAGTATCGCCAATCTGGCGGAATCCCTTCCCTCTTCAATAGTCAGATCCTTTCCAAGCTTACCCCAGTACTTCAATTTATTATTCACAGTACCGGTCTGTCCGGATGCAAATATCAAATTGCCGCATATTTGAGCCGGTTCATATGATGCAACCGGTTTGGGCATTTCCGGAATCTCCAGTCCCATTTCCAGTAAACGTTTATAAATATCCATATTAAGCTATCGCCTCCCTTTTATATCAACACATCAATTATTCTATTTCCCAGTATGACATACCGGGGCTTGATGACTTTTTCAATAATCCTCGTATTGCCATTGGAGTCCATGGCCTCAAACGGTTGATTTTCAACTGAGAAAACTGTAAACCTGGTACTTTTCCCGACAATTCCATTCTCATAACTTTCAACGCCGAGTATACCGGCAGGATTGAATGTTACACATTGTATTACTTCTGATAAAGATAAACCGAGAGACAGCAGCTTTGACATGGTAAGAGCCAGGTTGAAAACCGGCCCGTCTACATTTGCCGAATGGAGGTCGGTACTGATTGAAAAAGGTTTGAAGCCTGACGATATTGCCCTTTCCGCCACTTTAAAGCTGAAACTTGCACAACCGTGCCCTGTATCGAATCTTACCCCTCTTCCGGCAGCTTCAACAGCTTCAGGCAGGACAGCGCCTTTGTTGTCCAGAATGCCCCAACGCTTCCCATGGAAACAATGAGTAACAATATCCCCGTTGTCCAGCAATGGAAGGATATCCTCAAGAAGAGGCAATGGCTCGCCAATATGAACCATAAGAGGCAAGCCGGCTTCTCTTGCAGCTTTTTTAGCCAGCTTTACCGCTTCAATGCCCCATCCCCTCATAATAACACCGCTTGCCCTGACCTTTATGCCTTTTATATATTCCCTGTTCCTGTCAATACACTCATACAAGCCGTCAAGATTAATTTTTTCCAGTGAATCGAACTCACTTATCTGGTTGGCAAATATCAAGCCGGTTGAACCAATATTTATAAATGAAAAAATCGGATAATCCCTGCCCGCTATGATGTGTTCCCTGAAACCCTGAAAATTGGCGTCGCCGGCGCTACCTGCATCAACAAGAATTGTTACGCCTGTTTTCGGACCGATTTTTTCAGGGTCGACTCCCAGATTGGAGACACCGTGATATATATGAGTATGCATATCTATCCAGCCGGGAGAAAGAAAAAAACCAGACAGGTCAAGAACATTTTCATAGCCTTCTTCCGAAAGATTAAAAGCAATTTTATTAATAAGCCCGTCATCATCTATGGATATATCCATCCCATTCCCAGTCTCAAACTCCTCCGATCCTATAAAGTTCATTCCTTTTAACAGAACTTTCTTCATGTGAACCTGTTCTCCTTTCATCTTGTCCAGTCCCAGGACGCCACAGCTTTAAACTGATAATCACCTGGATTTTAAAACTCAATTGCAGACATAACGGCATTATTAAACAAATCTCTTGTATATTCCCTTCCTTCAACACCGAAATACATAGAAACGACATCATACTCCGGGTCTGCAAAAAGACGTACGCCTCCAAAACCTCCATGGTCAAATGCCCTTTCCGATAATATCGAACCCGTGTCATCCAGCTTGTTTTTTCTAATATTCCAGCCATAGCCCCAGCTGGCATTAAGAAATATCTCCTCGCCATATAGTGCTGATATTCCTACAACATGGTCTTTTAACATTATTGATACAGTTAACGGACTTAATATTCTTGCATTTCCGTAAATACCCATATTGAGGAATGTTTGTGCGAATATTGCCATATCCATCATGGTTGATTAAGCGCCGCCGCCGCCAGAAGGGCGCTTATATGCTTCCTGAGTATTAAACCACTTACCTCCGGGAAAATCATCCGATCTTCTGACAATACGATTATATAAGGAATCCGGTACAATATAATTTGTATCATTCATTCCAAGAGGATCAAAAATTCTTTTTTTAGCAAAATCCTGAATAGACTGCCCGCTTACTCTTCTTACTATTTCAGCAAGCAATTGGTAGCCATAGCCACAATATATCATTATTTCACCGGGTAACTTAAATAAAGGAGTATCATAACTCAAGTACAGATATTCATGTATACCGGGGTCCTGTGTTTCCTCACAGGGCGGGATTGGAACGATATTTCTGTTTTTCTCATGAGCAGCATGAATATCCTCATCTCTTATACCTGCTGTGTGAGTCAGAAGATGATGTATTTTAACATCCTTTTTTCTTTCACCGGCAAATTCCGGAATATACTTTGATACTGAATGATAAAGATCAATAAGCCCATCTTCTATCAGTATCATAATGCAAGTTGCCGTTATAGGCTTTGTTAAAGAACATAATGGAAATATGGCATCTACTTTCAAATCATCTGCATCTTCTTCAGGTCCTGATTTCCCAAAGGCTTTATGTGAAATAATAATACCTTTTCGGGCAATTAGAATTGCCGCAGCAGGAGTAATGCCCTTTTTTACCCATCCCTCTACCAGACCCTCAACGTAATGTATTTTTTTGGCTGACATACCGGTTTCTTGCGGACTGCCGTATTTAAATACCATTTTACTACCTCGCTTTCCTTCTTTATTTTTCTCGTAACAATCATCCAATGTTCATGGAAGATATTACTGAACATCACAATAATATTTTTCAAAATAAGAAAAAACTTTTTCCAAGTAATCATATTCTAAATCATATATTTGCCTAATCTTTTTAATTGTAGCAGATAACGATTCTATTTTGTAAACCGATGAAAAATTATATTTAAACATAATTGCTTTTATAAAAGACCAATAATCTATAATAGCTTCTAATACTCCCATAAAAACTGGCTCATTTCCAAATAATTTCTGAAGCCCATACTTTTGTGATTCCTTTTCAACAGTTATCCACTTAAGAATTTTAACTAGCTCTTTTGCATAGGTTTTAAATAAAGCTTCATCAAGTACTATATTTTCGTAGTCATCGGTAAAGATAAGTAAATCTTTTAAGCCAATATATAATTTGCCCTTTATTTTCAGCAGGTTATTAGCATAAGCTGACCGGAATTTGTTTATATTGGTTTTATCCTTCCAACTATCATCGCACGAAAATATTTCTTTATATGTTATAATATCCATATTTTTATTAAAGTGAGCATGATAGTCATTATGGGCTGTTACTAAATCGGTATATAAAATTTCTGATTTAATACATAAGTTTGCAGGAATATCAATAATATTACATATCTTATTTATATTATCAAAGCCATAGGCAAGATATGCATGCGGCCAATGTCGTTCAGGATGTTTGAAATAATCATCAATTACCAAAAGTACTGGTCTGTTGTTTAAAATTGACTGTTGTATATCTTCTATCAAATCTGTACAGAATATCTTTGTATTTAGACATATACCCATATACTCCAGGATTTTACTCTCCGGTTCCGCATTTTCTATCATCAAACGAAAATTAATATCACACTTATTTTTACGATTATACCTGTAAATAAAAAAATCATTTGCTAAAAAGGGTATTATACTATCCTTAAAGTAAATAACCGCAGTAAAAAACGGATTATAAAAACAACTCTTATAAAATATGTCATTAAATGGAATGATATCTAATACCTTTTGATTTTGCATTTTTGGTTACTCCTTTACTTTATTTTCATATAAAATGAAACTTAATATTAATTCAGATCATGCACGCCTCTATTTTATCCTTTCCCATTATGTCCCTCATTTTCCTTATCAAATGCAAATTTCTAAGCTCTTACACCTTAGCTACAATAACATTGATACCCGGTAAGAAATTTCCAACTACTGTTCAATAATTTTTCGTATTCTTTCCAGAGACTCTTGAGGATTATTCGACTGAAAAATGTTTCTTCCCATACACACTCCCGAACATCCTGACTGTAAGAAGATACCTTATTTCCTCTGCCCAATCTATTGCGGTGCGATGTTCCTTTACACTTACATGGCGGTAACCCATTAAAGGTTCTGTGAATACAA
>VEPD01000276.1 GCA_012027035.1 Ruminiclostridium sp.
GCAAACCTGGACGGCGGGTCATCTGCAACCATGTACCTGGGCGGAAGCGTTATCAACAGGCCATCGGACAAGCTGGGTGAACGTACGGTGCCAACTGCGTTTATTGTTGTTCCATCGAACAACGTCAACAGTCCCCCACTTCTTAGGTAGCGGGTTTCCGATGAAAAGCTGTCAGTGGTGAGTACAATCTCTCATTGACGTTGTTCAAACGCCACGCGAAAGCGGCGCGCAAGCGTAGCTTGCGTGAGCCGAAGCCGGATTCATTCCGGTGTAGGCGTCATATTAAATCGAAAGGTGGTGCAGACAAATGAAAAGGATCTCAAAAGTATACAAGTGGATAATGCTTGCTGTGTTATTTCAGATATTTGTATTTTCATATATGGAATTTGTTTACCTGCCCGGCAGAGGCGCGGTTAAAGCTACAGCTTTCGAGTTTTCAGATAATATAGTGAAAAGCGGAAGCATGAGACTGCCTGCCGACGCAGAGGGAGCCCTCGTCTCCTTTGATGGGACATATGCAGCATACATCCAGGGCGGCAGACTGAAAACAGCAGATATAAAAAGAGGTAATACGCTAAAGACGCTGGATGCGTCCGGCGGGGATTTCAGCTTTTACAGATGGCTGCCTGACAGAGACATGCTTATTTATTCCATCAAAGAGCCTGACGGGAAAAAGGGCCAGGTGAGGATATCTACCTTTGATGTGGGTCAGAAGCTTGAAAGAAGCTATCCCAAAATCACAGGCTTGCCTGAAGGAAGCGTAATAACGGATATTGAGCTGTCCTCGTTGACCAATGTGGTATATACCATGGTGAAGACCGGAGAAACCCGTATAAAGGTCTATAAATATAATATAATGGATGAACTCAGCTTTATTATGAATACGGATATCAAAACAATTTTCAAGGAAACGGTCTATTCCGATAACCTGTTATATCAGGAAGATGGCGGTAATATAACAGTAAGAAGCGGAAAAACAGGCAGGAAAAGTTATCTTCCGGTAAAAGGCAGTTTACGGCTTTTAGCTATAGACGCCGAGGATAATATATATGCCGGTCAGGTGGATGATTCCGGCAGGCTGGTTGCAGTATACCACGGTAAAGACGATACACAGTCAAAGGAATGGAAGAAAACCGAGCTTGGTATACCGATCGCTGTAACGGATGTGTTTATAACGCCTGACGGAAGTATATATATGGTATCCGGGAAAGACAGATTCATCCGCGATGTGGTTGACGGAAGCAGATTTTCATATGAAGGCGAGCTGCTGGAGATACTCGACGATTATATTATTTCAAAAGATGACCGCCGGCTGAGATTGACTGCTATTATCAAGGATGACAAATAGTACCGGGCTCAAAGAAGGATATCTGTGGACAATATTCAGGCTTGAATTTTATATTTATTGAGACATATACTATAAATGTGTTTTATTACTGTTTTGTCGGGTAGAATATATCTATACATTCGAAGATCAATAAATAACTGGGAGGGCATTGATATGGCAGGTGAAAACATTATTACAGTGACAAAGGATAATTTCCAACAAGAGGTTTTGAGTTCACAAGCGCCGGTACTGGTAGATTTCTGGGCATCATGGTGTGGACCATGCAGAGCGGTAGCGCCGTTTATGGAGCAGCTTGCCGATGAATACTCGGGCAAATTGACGGTAGCCAAAGTGAATGTAGATGAAGAGAGTGAATTGGCGGCAAAATTCAGAGTATTAAGCATTCCCACCGTTATGCTGTTCAAAGGCGGCCAGGTGGTAGAGAAAATCATCGGAGCCAGGTCGAAGGAAGAATTTTCAGGATTGGTTAAAAAGAATTTGTAAACGTCAAACGACTTATAGGGGGGCATTCCTCGATACTGTATAGTCATGGACTTAAGAAAAAACCTCAATTATGCTTATGCTGCTTACTCGAGAGTTTGTAAAGGCTGAACTTTTTATGCTTTATCCAAGCGTCCAGATGGATATTGACAGCAGCAAAAGTAGCCAGTGAAAATGTAACAGGCTCTTGATGAGCTTGATATCATTGAATGTTTTGAACAGAAAGGGTTAAAACTGCACACAGGTGAGATTACACGCAACAGGAGGAATTATTTGAGGCCTTTGGTGTGGAGTCCCTTTCCTTATTATGAGGTTTAGCGAATCCAGAATTCATCCAGATAAATTCTTTCAAAATCTTCAGGATTGGATTATGGAAGGCTCATGATAAACCGAGAAGGCGAACCTATCACACTAAGAATATATAATGGCAGAAAAGGAACAACAAGATAACTCTGAATAAAAAAGGAATAGTTAATCACAATAAAAGATGAGGTGATATTTGTGATTGGTGAAAGATTAAAAAAAGTGCGAAAAGAAAAGGGTATGAGACAGGAAGAGCTAGCGGAAATTTTAGGTGTAAAAAAGTCTACGATATCACTATATGAATCAAATAAATATGATCCAAGTGATTCTGCTAAGGTAAAAATCGCGCGTTGTTTTGATATGTCACTGAACTACTTACTGGGAGTTATTGATACGCATATTCCATATTATCGAAAAGAACGGTTTTTAATATTGCCGGATGGTATTTCAGAAACCGATATATGTCTTGCCTCTGACCTTGTTGAATTCATTCATAGCAGGAGTATAAAACGAACAAATGAATTGCAAAGCTAAACTAATCAAGGCATAAATTTGACATTATTCGACAAAATTTAGCAAAACTAAATTTTTTTGCCAATCCTATTGATATTTATCCTCAAATATGGTAATATAATGGCATATTATGCATATTGAGTAATGAAAATGTATTTTCAGGACTAAGATTTTAGTCACTTAAAGGATTATTTAAGCCTTAAAGAGGAATGAATATCTCCTTTGATTTTCATGTTCTATGCATAAAATAAATATGACGCAATAACGATATGAGGCATGGTTTATATACACATACTTATATCGTTCATTGATTCACAAGCACTTATTGGAAATAGTGTGGTGGGTCGCACTTATAGAAGATAAGGATCATACAGTGATTGGTTCGCTAGTGTGCCTATTTGAGAAGAGAAGGCAGACAAAAGGGCGAAGCTGTATCCTACAGTCATAAGCAGGGGGAGCAAATGTCACACTGGTACATATTTTGGGTCTTGACGGGTCATGAAAGGC
>VEPD01000039.1 GCA_012027035.1 Ruminiclostridium sp.
ATTAAATCGGCATTTATGCGCCTCACAGAAATATTGCGAATGCTTCAACGCACTATTTCTGTGAGGATAAATTGGTTGTTTACGCTGTAGTATTAGTACTTTTTTATTGGCAGGGTGTAATGAGAAAACAAACGATAAATGAGAGCATGGAGCTAAAAGCAGAAAATAGAAAGAGAAACAGAAAAAGGATTAAACGGCTTATATTTTGGATAAAATCAATATCCATACTGGCCTTGTTTATTGTGGCGATAATATTTACAGGCCTCTCTCCCTTGTTTGATTTAAAGGAAATCGAGGTTAAGGGCGCTGTACACTATAAACCTGAGATATTATCCGGGTATGCGGATATACAGTTGGGTGAAAACGGATTCAGTGAAATCGGCAGCAGCCCGTTGGATATCATGCTATTCAGGTTTGGAAATGCAGAAACCTCCATTATGAGGAATTGCCCGTATGTCAGGGAGGCCGTGGTCAGGTTTGCTATACCGTCAAAGGTGGTAATAAATGTGACGGAAAGAACGGCTGCTGCCGCCGTTCCTTATCTTGGGACAAGCCTGCTGATCGATGAGGAAGGGTATGTGCTTGAAAGTCTTGCAGCAGATAAAAAAACAGCATTGCTTTCAGTCAGGGGGCTGGAGTTTATCGATTATGGGCTTGGTAAAAAACTTGATATAAAAAACGAGGATTCACTGACTACAGCTATGAATCTGGTAAAGGCATTAAAAGAAAACGATAAATCGGACAAAATCAAGATATTTAAGTTGGTGGATGCAGTGGATGTAAGCGACCGGTCAAATATTAAAATAAGCCTGGAATCAAGAGTGACAGTTAACTTAGGTGATTTGGAGGATCTGAATTATAGAATAAGTACGGCAAAAACTATTTTCAATAGAAACATAAAAAAAGGTGAAAAGGGGACGCTGGATTTTACAGCAGGAGAAAATCCTGTTTTTTCACCTTTAACAGCAGCGAAAACTTCATATTAGAAAATAAATGGGTAGTTTTCGCTGTAGTATGGATGACGGAGGATAATAAGGATGGTACCATTATTAGGCTTGATAATCGGGATTTTGATAGGAGTTTTCTTTATACCGGTAAACATACCTCAGCAGTATTCGAATTATGTTGCGGTTGCAATTCTTGCAGCTTTGGATTCCGTATTCGGAGGAATTGCTGCAAACGTTCAGGGCAAGTTCGACTTAAAGATATTTCTTTCGGGCTTTTTTGGAAATGCCTTATTGGCGGCTGCGCTGGCATATATCGGAGATCAGCTGGGTATACAGATTTATCTGGCCGCAATTTTCGCATTCGGTAACAGATTATTTTTGAATTTCGCAATTATTCGTAGATATATATTGAATAAATCAGCCAAAAAAGATAATATATGATTGTGCTTTTAAGGTGTAGCTAAAATATTACTTCACACTTTTTTCTGAAATGCTCATGGCTAAATGCGCGTTTCAGAAAAACAATAGTGGAAGTTATATTTTAGCAAATCCTAAATGTAGGGGGGCTCATCGTTGGGTGATTTAATAGTAAGTATAGATATAGGGACTTCCAAAATTTGTGCTGTAATCGGCAGAATGAGCAAAAATTCCTCACCGGATATTATAGGCAAAGGCATGGTTCCGTGCAATGGATTGAAAAAAGGAATCATCGTAGATATAGAAAGCGTTGCAGCATCTATTCGGGCTGCAGTGGATGAAGCGGAAGCTTCGGCAAACATCAAGGTCGGTTCTGCCTTTGTAAACATTCATGGGATGCATGTAAATGTTATTAATAATAAAAGCTGGCTAAGCATTTCCAACACAAACAGGGAAATTACCGGTAAGGATGTTCAGAGTCTTCTTTATTCTGTGAGAGATATAGAAATTCCTGACGACAGGCAGTTGATAGATGTAATTCCAAGACAGTTCATAATCGACGGATATGATGAGATAATTGATCCGACGGGAATGGTAGGCACACGCCTGGAAGTCGATGCCTATATTATAGCAGGTAAAATCACATCTGTGCAAAACATTATAAAAAGCCTTGAACGGGCGGGTGTGAGAATAGATGGGATTGTTGCGGAAGCATTCGGGACCGGTGAAATCGTTCTGACAGCTGAAGAAAAGGATATGGGAGTCATCATGCTCGATATAGGGGGCGGTGTTACCGATATATCAGTATTCCAGGGCAAAAAGCTGATATTTTACGATTCAATTCCTGTTGGTGGCGATCATATTACTAATGATATTGCTATCGGTTTAAAAATATCCAATGCGGAATCGGAAAAAATCAAGCGCCAATATGAGCTGGCATTGACATCTCTCATTAAGAACGATCAGGAAATATCCGTCTTTGACATTAATGAAAATAAGAAAAAGAATGTGAAAATATCTGAAGTAGTGGAGATTATAGAAGCCAGAGTATATGAAATATTCTCACTATGCAGGAATCAGGCTGTGAAAGCGGGTGTTTTCAATAACCTGGCCGGAGGGGTGGTATTAACCGGAGGCGGTATTTCCTACGTGGATGGAAATAAACAGCTGGCTGCAGAAGTATTTGAGCTTCCTGTCCGGGTAGCTGCCTTAAATCATTTGAGTATTTCAAAACCGGAATATATAGCTGCTGCAGGCATTATCAAGTACATGGCAGGCATTCGCAAAGGATCCAGTTCTACCAGTGAAGGCAAACTGCAAAACCCTCGGATCGTTAAGAAAAAATCAGGAATTATGAATAAATTTGTAAAATTAATAAAGGGAATATTTTGAAAATAATAAGTAATTTTCCTGACGAATTTTTTGTGAAAACAAATATTGCTTTAATATAAATTATAAGATATTATTTATTTAAGGGCACTGGAAATATTACTTTTGTTTTACCGAAAATATTGGACGAAGTGGACGGTATTTTCGGAAATTTAAGGGAGGTATATTTCTATTAGCACTTAAATCGCACCAATGAAGAAGGGGGATTTGATTTGCTGGAATTTGATATCGATATGGAACAATTTGCCCAGATAAAGGTTATCGGAGTAGGCGGCGGCGGTAATAATGCCGTAAACAGAATGATAGCTGCGGGGCTCCGTGGAGTTGAATTTATTGCAATAAATACAGATAAGCAGGCTTTGTTTCTTTCCAAATCCAATACAAAGATTCAAATCGGTGATAAATTGACAAAAGGACTTGGGGCAGGTGCAAATCCTGAAATTGGAGAGAGAGCGGCCAACGAAAGTAAGGATGAAATCGCACAGGCTGTCAAGGGTGCGGATATGGTTTTTGTTACTGCCGGTATGGGTGGCGGTACCGGAACCGGCGCAGCCCCTATTGTAGCGCAGATAGCCAGGGAAATGGGCATTCTTACCGTAGGCGTCGTTACCAAGCCCTTTATGTTTGAAGGCCGTAAAAGAATGCAATATGCAGAAAGAGGAATCGAAAATTTAAAAGGCGTCGTAGATACTCTCGTTACCATACCAAATGACAGACTGCTTCAGGTGGTGGAGAAGAAAACCTCAATCATGGACGCCTTCAGAATGGCTGATGATGTTCTGAGACAGGGCGTTCAGGGTATTTCCGATCTTATTGCGGTTCCCGGCTTGATAAATCTTGACTTTGCGGATGTAAAAACAATTATGGTCAATACCGGCCTTGCACATATGGGCATAGGCAGGGCTTCCGGAGAAGGAAGAGCTGAAGAAGCTGCAAGACAGGCTATTTCGAGTCCCCTGCTGGAAACCTCCATTGAAGGAGCTCGAGGTGTGCTGCTAAATATTACCGGAGGAAATGATCTTGGACTTTTTGAAGTCAATCTGGCAGCCGAGTTGGTTCAGAAATCCGCTGATCCGGACGCTAATATAATAGTTGGAGCCGTCATAGACGAAAACCTTAAGGATGAAATGCTAATAACAGTTATTGCTACAGGATTTGAGAAGGGGCCGGTTCTTAAAAAGTTAGACAAGCTTCCGGAAAAACCATTGATTAAATCAGGTTCAGAGCCCATGGCAAAACACCATGTATCAAATGACATTTCGGATGATGAATTGGAAATACCCACATTTTTAAGGAAAAACAGATTCAAGTAAGATTGCCGCTGCATTACATTCCGCTCGCAATGACAAGAAAGTGGTTGCCGCAGGAAAGCAGTTGCCAATTGAATGCTAAAATTATGTCATTCCGAGGAGCGATAGCGACGTGGGAATCTCATAATCAGATTATTGATTACACATATTAGCCTTAGGGATTTCGATACCCCCCGAGGCTTTTTTTGTCGCACTATTTCGTTTATTCTACAGTGTCTTCCGACATAAAAATCAATATGAATCCATTATAATTTATACAGCACTTAAATAAAATCATAAAAGTACAGGCATACGAATATATGTAAAATAGGGGATTGCCGGCCTGAACCGGAAAATACCGGCGCATCCCCTGCTTATTTTCGGATTCATGGAATATATAGCATTTGTGAGGTTAAATGTGGAGATTGTGATATATCTGGATATACTTATATTGGAAAATATAGTAATCAACTTTATGATACTGTCGGTAACCGCCAGATTTTCCAGAATAAAAACATCAAGTTTCCGTAAGTTTCTAGGAGCGCTTGTCGGTGCAATATATGTAATATT
This sequence comes from Ruminiclostridium sp., assembly GCA_012027035.1. Classification (GTDB taxonomy): domain Bacteria; phylum Bacillota; class Clostridia; order Acetivibrionales; family DTU013; genus MnB-11. The sequence goes on from VEPD01000039.1 coordinate 4,613, forward strand.
CATTTTTTTACCTGATATGAAAATATATACGTCGGTTCTTGCCAAGATAATCCTTTCTTTTATTATTATAGCAATTTCTTTTAAATCAAAAAAATTATTAACATTACTAAAAACACTGGCCCTTTTTTACATAACCACCTTTTTATTTGCAGGAGCGGGGTTTGCACTCCTTTATTTTAATGCGAAAGGTATTGTTGTGAAGAATGGTGTGATGTTATTGGACCCCTCATTGCCTTACCTGAATACAAAATGGACTCAGATTTTGTTGGCTTTGGCGCTGGCGGGTATCGTTACAAGAATTCTCTGGGAAATAATACATAACATTAAAGATAAAATGCTGGTACAGCTCTACATATCCTTCGACAGCAAAATAATCGGTCTTTATGCACTGGTGGATACCGGAAACGCTTTACACGACCCCCTGACCAATATGCCTGTCGTTGTTGTAGAATTCGGTGCAATAAAGGAAATACTTCCAGGTGAAATCAGAGCAGTTTTTGAAGAATCCGGGGATAATGACCTGGGGGGTATTACCAATGCTATATCCAATACTAGCTGGTTCACCAGGTTCAGGCTGATCCCTTTTACTTCTCTGGGCAGAGAAAATGGAATGCTGGTAGGCTTCAAGCCTGATTTTATAGAGATAGATAATGATAATGAAAAGAAAGATATCAAGGATGTAGTCATAGGCATTTATACCAGATCACTTTCCAAAAACGAAAAATACAGGGCTTTATTAAGTCCCGAGCTTATTTGAATGCCAGGCTTGTGCTTTATATGTAATTCCTGCGGCAATTATAAAACCAAATAAATTTCTGCATCGAAAGGAGATCATCAATGGGCATTTTGAAAAGACTCAAGCTATACTTACTGATCAAGTATCTGGAGGTTTTGAAAAGACTCAAAATTTCGGATATGTTCCCGGTTCACTATATAGGCGGAAGCGAAGCATTGCCTCCCCCTTTAAGCATGGATGAGGAGAATTATCTGCTCTCAAGGCTGGAGGGCAATGATTTTGCGGTCAAGACCGTATTGATAGAAAGAAATCTCAGGCTGGTGGTGTATATAGCGCGGAAATTTGAAAACACAGGCGTAGGCGTGGAGGATCTGGTTTCCATCGGAACAATAGGCCTGATAAAAGCTATCAACACCTTTAACCCTTCAAAAAACATAAAGCTTGCGACATATGCTTCCCGGTGCATCGAAAACGAGATTCTCATGTATCTGCGCAGGAACAACAAGGTGAAAACGGAAATATCCATTGATGAGCCGCTGAATATCGACTGGGACGGAAATGAGCTGCTGCTGTCCGATATTTTAGGTACTGAAAACGACATCATTCATAGAAGCATTGAAGATGAAGTGGACAGGGAACTTCTGAATACGGCAATGAAGAAGCTTTCCATACGGGAAAAAAGGATAATGGAGCTGCGTTTTGGCCTCTCTAACGGCATTGAAAAGACACAGAAGGAAGTTGCCGATATGCTGGGAATATCCCAATCATATATTTCCAGACTGGATAAAAGAATTATTGGCAGGCTGAAAAAAGAAATAGACCGAATGGTCTAGTGCCTTTATAACAGTCTGAATACCACATTGTCAAGGCCTTTTATAAAAATTTTTTAATGCTTTCGGCAGTATAAAAATAACCTCCATGGCAATAATGATACTGACATAAATTGTTTGCGGGAGGTTATTTTCATGCTTATAAACAAAGTTGA
>VEPD01000438.1 GCA_012027035.1 Ruminiclostridium sp.
AAACAGGATATACTTCGGAAGGTAATTTCACAGCTTTTATTAAACATGCTCTTGGTGTAAGTCCTAAAGCCTACAGAAAACAGAGTAAGCTTGTATCAGAAACGGAATCTGCCGGAGGATAATACGTTGTCGGGGTCTAAGATTTCTTCAAAGATATGTCCCCCGGCCTGCAGATACATGCCCAGCTTTTTGGTCAGCGGACCGGTTACCGGGCGGCAGCCCGCATGTTTTGCCTTTGGCAAAACAGGCAGCTGTGCCATGGCATGAAAGCCCCTTATTCCCTGACTCCTACATCAAAAACATCAATTTGCTCAAACCCCTTAACAAACGCTTTTGATCCGGGGTTCAAGGCAAAATCAAAATGCTGCAGGTCCACGAAACCGGGATCACATACCAATGAGTGCATTTCAAACCCTTTCGCCTGCATTTCATGGATGGAGGAGCTGGAAACCAGGTGCCAGCCTTTTTCCATGCTATACGTAATTTTACCGAAAAGTATTTCCGCATCTGAAACATCCCAATATATGTTCAAATCGCTATAATATCTTCCGGATTCCATATAATTATCATATATGAATGCCATAACCGGCTGTCCGTCGGTAATAACAATATTCTTTTCAAAGGTAAAGGATATATGCTCTTCCGGACGGGACAATAAAACAACTCCCTCTTTTCCCAACACAAAAATATTATTCCTTATCGTGTTCTCTCTTCCATAATGCTGATAAAAGCATTGGCTGCTCATATTATGGCAAATGTTCCTTTCAACGACTATATGCGACGCCCCCTGGTCAAGATAAATACCACACCCGCCATAGTTTGATTTTTCTATGTTGTATATCACATTGTTCCGTACAACAGTGCCGGGCTGGACTCCCAATATGTAAATGCCTCCCATATCGCTCAGGTATCCGAACCCTATATCGTGTATCAAATTCTTTTCAATGGTATTGTTGCATGATATGCTGCTCCCATAGCTCCATACCCATCCGCAGGATATCCCGGTATAATAAAGATGGTGTATGTGGTTGTGCGATATCTCATTTCCATAGGAATGTCTCGAAAGAATACCTACAGCGCTGTGGAACACACTCCCCAGATGATGAAGGTGGTTATCGCTTATTTTATTGTTTCCCGTCCTTTTTTCATAAGCCCCGCCGGCCTTCGCTCCGTTCAGCTTTATGCCTCCCGCGCCTGCATCCCATATATGGTTTCCTTTCAGCCTGTTTGCAGTGCAGCCGTCACCCATTTCAATCCCATACCAGCCGATATGCGTGATTTCGCAATTTTCAAACGAGCAGAATCTCGCTCCATTCATCTGGATAACTCCGGGAACATTTACCGCTGCCTGCGCGGCAGCCGCATAATTCTCGTCGGTGACAAAATTGCCGTTATCCTTCATCCATTCATGTCCGCCCGACGGCTGATCCCACTCACTGCAGCTGAAGGAAACGTTTATGAAGCGGATATATTCAACATATTCGTTTCTTTCCGGATCCCCCTCCAGTTTGATAAATTGCCTTGCTATCGGAGCATAAATTTCCGCAGTTGAGATGTCTTCCCCGGGCATCGGGATATAATAAATCTTTCCCGTCGGCCTGTCCAGATACCATTCGCCGGGCTCCGTCAATGCTTCAAATATATTTTCCGCATAGTATCTTGCAAAATTATCCGAAACATCATCCTTCAAGATAAACATGCTTTTGCGGGAAGATTTCACGATATTTTCCTTTCTGTCAAAACTTAATACCGGCATCCTCTCCTCTATCCAATAATGTAAAAATACAATCTCCACATCGTTCATATTTTTCCATTCTTCAATATCACCGTCATAACAATTGAATCCAAAGGACCCATTGACTATATTATCTGATAAAAAGTAGCCCGGAACAGCCTTTGGCCTGTAAAAGCCTTTTTTGGGCAAACGCGGGCGGGAACGGCGTCCGTTGTTTACAAAAAGCTGCCTGAAATACCATCTGCCTTCCTTCACTTCAGGTATTTCGGCAGACCATACGGGTTTTCCGTTGATTTCCTCAATAGACCACCCGTCGATTTTTTTCCCTCCGTGAATAACCGCTTTTTCTCCCGGATAGGAAGTATAAGTGAATGGTCCCGAATCCTGCGGAGTGAAAATGACGGGTTCTGAAATATAATGGTTTCCTCCCCGCAAATATACGGTAACAGGGCCGGACAAGCATGCCGACTGTTTTGCATCCCTTAAAGCCTGCCGTGCTCTTCCGATAGTAGCAAAAGGTCCTTCTGCGGAGTTCCTGTCACGAACAGGTTTTCTGCCTGTCCAACTGTCATTTCCATCAGGTGATATGTAATAACAATCATAATCTATTTTTGTTTCACTAACTCTCAATCAACAATTCCCTCCTGTATTTAGTGCCATATAGGCATTAAGGCGTTTCAGCCACATCGGACAATAATATCAAAACCACAGGCAGCCTGTCAACAAAATTATATGCAAGATTCCCTGACTCCAACATCAGAAATATCAATTTGCTCAAACCCCATATCAAACGCTTTTGATCCGGGTTTTAAGGCAAATTTAAAATGCTGCAGGTCCACAAAACCGGGATCACATACCAAAGAGTGCATTTCAAACCCCTTAGCCTGCATTTCACATATGGAGGCGCTGGAAACCAGGTGCCAGCCTTTTTCCATGTCATATTCAATTTTGCCGAAAAGTATTTCCGCATTTGAAACATCCCAATATATATTCAAATCACTATAATATCTTCCGGGCTCCATATAATCATCATATTTGAAAGCCATAGCCGGAAGCCCGTCGGCAATAACAATATTCTTTTCAAAGGTAAAGGATATATGCGCTTCCGGTCGTGTCAAGGAAATAATTCCCTCTTTTCCGAATGCAAAAATATTATTTCTTATGGTGTTCTCCCTTCCGTAATGCTGGTGAAAGCACTGGCTGCTCATGTTATAGCAAATGTTCCTTTCAACGACTATATGCGATGATCCTTCGTCAAGATAAATACCCCACCCGCCATAATTTGATTTTTCTATGCTGTATATCAGATTGTTGCGCACAACGGTGCCGGGCTGGGCTCCCAATATGTAAATGCCTCCCATATCGCTCAGGTATCCGAACCCTATGTCGTGTATCAAATTCTTTTCAATGGTATTGCTGCATGATACGTTGCTCCCATAGCCCCATACCCAGCCGCAGGATATCCCCGTATAGTAAAGATGATGTATGTGATTGTGGGATATCTCATTTCCATAGGAATGCATCGAAAGAATACCCACGGCGCTATAAAACACGTTCCCCAGATGATGTATGTGGTTGTCGCTTATTCTATTGCTTCCCGTTCTTAGTACATAAGCCCCGCCGGCTTTCGCTCCGTTAAGCTTTATGCCTCCCGCGCCTGCATCCCATATATGATTTCCTTTCAGCCTGTTTGCAGTGCAGCCGTCACCCATTTCAATCCCATACAAGCCGATATGCGCGATTTCGCAATTTTCAAATGAGCAGTATCTTGCTCCATTCATCCGGATGGCTCCGGGAACATTCACTGCGGCCTGTGCAGCAGTCGCATAATTCTCGTCGGTGACAGGATTGCCATTATCCTTCATCCATTCATGGCCGCCCGACGGCTGGTCCCACTCACTGCAACTGAAGGAAACATTTATGAACCGGATATATTCAACATATTCATTTTTTTCCGGATTCCCCTCCAGCTTGATAAATTGCCTGGTTATCGGAGCATAAATTTCCGCGGTTGAAATCTCTTCCCCCGGCATCGGGATATAATAAATCTTTCCCGTTGACCTGTCCAGATACCATTCACCGGGCTCAGTCAAAGCCTCAAATATATTTTCCGCATAGTATCTTGCAAAGCTGTCCGAAACATCATCCCTCAATGCAAGCATGCTTTTGCGGGAGGATTTAACAATATTTTCCTTTCTGTCAAAACTTAGTACCGGCATCCTTTCTTCTATCCAATAATGAATAATTACAATATCCACATCGTTCATATTTTTCCATTGTTCAATTTCACCATCATAACACCTGAATTCATAGGACCCATTAAACATATCGCCGAATATATCACCCGCTAAAGATAAGCCCGGAACATCCTTTGCTCTGTAAAAGCCTTTTTTAGGCAAACGTGAGCGGGAACGGCGTCCGTTATCTACAAAAAGCTGCTTGAAATACCATCTGCCTTCTTTCACTTCAGGTATTTCGGCAGACCATACGAATTTTCCGTTGATTTCCTCAAAAGACCATCCTTCGATTTTTTTCCCTCCATGAATAACCGCTTTTTCTCCCGGATAGGATGTATAGGTGAATGGTCCCGAATCCTGCGGAGTGAAAACGACGGGTTCCGCGATATAATGGTTTCCTCCCCGTAAATATACGGTAACAGGCCCGGATATGCATGCCGACTGTTTTGCATCCCGCAAAGCCTGCTGTGCTCTTCCGATAGTAGCAAAGGGTCCTTCTGCGGAATTCTCATCACGGGCAGGTTTTCTGCCCGTCCAACTGTCATTTCCATCAGGTGATACGTAATAGCAATCATAATCTATTTTTGCTTCATTAATTCCCAATCGTCAATCTCCTCCTGTATATAGTGTCATATAGATATTAAGGCGTCTCAACCGTATCCGGCAATGGCTTTAAAACCAGTTCCACAGTCATGATCTTGTTTCCCCCGACAATCAACTGAATATCATGTCCGGTTTCAGAAAGCATCTGTCCGATTCTTTCCTCGTTAAGATTTACCATATATGCTTCTTTTATCGGAGCTCTGAAATGTACCATACCCTCCCGGATATCCTCCGCAGGATTGAATACTCTTAGTATAACGGAATCCCTGTCTTCGGCCTTCTTGATTGCCGATAATATCAAGCCGGAAGAATCGATGGAAAAAAAGCTGTACTCCGGCGGAAGCGTTCCCTCATGAGGCGATGCCTGAAACAGCCGCAAAGGTATGTTGAATTTTATAGCTTCAGCGTAAATACCGGCGTCATTCCAGAAACCGGCATGCGGGTATATCGAATAATCAAACTCCTGCTCCCCCGGGCTCTGTGATCCTTTCTGATCCTCAAGTACCGTAGCGGTACGGTACTCGGTGCACAGGATATTTTTCACACTTCTGAAAAGCGTCAGCGCAACAGTCCTTTTGTCATTGCACATAGCTTCGAATTCACAGAGGCAATTATTGATAAGCGCCAGACCCGAACCCCCATCGCTGACATCTACAAACTGCTGGTGGGGATATGTCTGCATTTCCGGATAATATAAGCCGTCTTTGCCTTTTACCGGTTCAACAGGCCTTTTGTCTACTGTAAAATGCCCGCCCGCAAAGGAATATGAGGCATTGATCCCCGTATCAAACATGACTCTCAATCTGTGGTCCTCAATTGAATTATAAACCTTTACTTTTACGTCAACTTTTTTCGAACCCTTTTTCAGAGTGTAATATGTAGTGATTTTGAGCTCTTTTTCTTCACCGGCCCGCCTGCTCCGGCCTCCCATACCGCTGATGGGCCTTGTGGAAAATGCCGGCAGGGACATAACAATTTCAGAAACCAGGGTTGCCGACAGCTCTCCGTTGTTTTCCATCCATATTTTTGCGGGATTGCCGGTACTGGAATATGTCCTGTTTTCGTAAGGAGGATAGTAGACCCAATAATCGCCGGCGTCACCGGTATCTTCATAATAATTGAGGTTTTTATAAAGCCTGTCGCCGCCCTTGTCAATAATATCAACTGTCCCGTTGCCGTTGACCTCTACCTTCAGATATTCATTTTCCATAACATTTTGATTCCTGCAAATCTCTTTGCCGCCGCTCTTCCGTACTTCCGCCCAGAACAGGCTGTCTCTTTTAAAATGAGTCGTGGGAACTATCCTTACGGTTTTATATCCTCCGGCGGGGATTTCTCCGGTCGCCATGTAAAAAACATATCTGTCGGCGTAAAAAGGCCATGGCCTTGCGTTCACATCATTCACAGGGACATTGACCTCCTGCCTTGATATCAGCTGTTTTTCCAATCTGGCGCCATGACAGTCCTCAATATCAAAATCCCATACATTCAGCTCCCTGGGTATGTCGGCATATACCTTTACAATTTCATATCTTTTAAAAGGCGCTGTATTCATAATTACAATGAAAACATCACTGCCGGAAATCCCATGCATATCGATTTTTTCAATCAGTTTGCCGCTTGCATTCACGATGATTCCTTCACTGATATCCAGCGCCTGCTTCAATCTGTATGTTTCATCCTCCACAGATTTGTCGGGCATAACTCCGTTGATCGAATCATGCGCGTGCGCCTTGAGCAGGTATTCAAATGCTTTTTCCATAAAACCTTCAGTACATTTTTCACCCATCATCCTATTCATTGCCAATAAGGGTTCCGCCGTATAAATCAATGAATTCTGGACCTTCTTATTCAGTTTTTTGATAAAAGGCCTCACTGCCAGAGCATTGCAGGAGCACTTGCTCGAAGGGCCGTCTCTCAACTCTCCCTTGAGGATTTTAAGCCTTGATTTATCGATCAGCGATTTCAAATGGTCTATATATTCTTCAAGACCGGTTAAAATAAATTCCTTATCTTTAAAAATTTCATTTGCCTGCCTGATCATTTCCGTAATCATCGGTTGAATACCGGTATTGTCACTGCCGCTCATCAACAGCCTGTGTGTTTTGACCATCGTTTCTTCAGCAGCGTCCCATGCGGACAAAAATGATTCTTCTATCAGCGCGCCATGAATACTTTCAGCATCACCCAATTTCATATGATCCGTCCGGTACCCGTTTTCATCCGCCTGATGTATGACCGTGCCGGTTCTACCCCATCGGAGCCTGTAATCGGTACCGGATGTGTACTTTATACCTTGTGTTACCGGAATGTAAGCGTTCATATAAAAATTTGCCCTTGCTTCACGTCCAAGCCGCGTTGCCAGAATTCCCGTACCATCCGGAGACTCCCACATAAACTCGCTTTCAGGAGCTCTTTCACTGGATACATGCTTTGCCGAGATTACGAAGTCAAACCCGAAGCCTTTATATATTTGAGGCAACTGCGCCGTCCTCCCCCATCCGAAGGTTTCATATGCAACCTTCAAATGCCCGCCCATATTGTCGGAATATCGTATTCCTTTAAGCAAATTCCTGATCAGGCATTCTCCGTCCACAGGATATAAATCCGGAAGGGTATACCACGGACCGGCTGTAATTCTTCCTTCCCTGATCAGCCTTACCAGCCTTTCCTTATTTTCAGGCTTGATTTGAAGGTAGTCTTCTATAATTATGCTTTGCCCATCAAGTAAAAAGTATTTGTAATCGTCATTATTCTCCATTGTCTCAAGCAGTGCATCTATAAACTCCACCAACAGTATTCTGTTCTGCCAGACGGTATAACGCCATTCCCTGTCCCAATGCGTATGCGGAACTATATAGCCTTTATTCTTTTGATTCACTATTGTATCCACCGTCCTTTTTGCCAAGCCATACATCTTTATTTTGATCGTATTTCCAGTAAGGTCCTGAAAGTGACTGCCTGTTTTTTCTCCAGCCCTTAATTGATTCCAGCGTATCTTTCCAGGGCTTTACCCCACTGACGGCGTCATACACCCGCAGATTGTGTCCTCCGGCTGCGCAGGCAATTATTGCGGCCTCCTCTATTGCCATGCCTCTGACAAAAGACGCGAGAAACCCTGCAATACTATTATCTCCGGATCCTGCGGCCGAAGCTATATTCTCTACATAAAAACTCTCTTCAATAAATTCTCTGTCCGCCCAGTTTTCCGCATTTCCAACAAAAGCCCTGCCGATATCATTGAAGCTCTCTTTTCCCTGTGTCCTTATATAATAGCCTCTATAGCCGCATTTAATAACACAGATTTTCACTCCCATATCCAGGATCTCCTGTCCAAGTTCATGTAGTATATCGGCATCCATATTTTCAAGTATATCATGAATGAATGGCGTTTTATTCAATTTTTCATATTCGTTTCTCTTTAACATAAATAACAGTTCCTCATAGCTGGGAACAAAAATATCTACATAAGGCAGAACATTGGAAAGAAATCCCTTCCAATCGGCTTTCCCCGATTCTGAGGATGCATCCGGCAAAGACATATCCAATGAGACTGTAAGACCCATTTCCTTAATTCTTTTAAAAATATGCATAAGCTCACGCCCGCTGTTTTCATATATTTGTTTCATCAGCGGAGGGTAGCCAAAATGAAAAAGTTTTGCGCTGCCAACAATATCATAATTTATGTCATTACTGCAGAAGGTATCGTTTGCACCTGTATTGTGCAGAAATATCCTGTCAAATCCGGGCGGGTTTATGACGACGGTATATGAAGTCTGCTCTCCATCGGCAACAATCATGCCGTCACCAATATTTCTATTGTTAAGGATTTGGAGAACCAAATCTCCGATAGGATCGTTTCCGATCTTACCCATCAGTTTTGTATTCACTCCGAGTATAGAGAGCGCAATACCGGTATTTGACACCGGCCCGCCTGTGGAAATATTCAATTTTCCAACGTTGACAAGCTTGCCCGGGATCAGGAGCATTTCCGATTTAGCGTTGGCAGAATCATAAAACGATGGAATCAGATCCAGGCAAATATGTCCCGCGACAATTACCTCAATTTTTTCTTTCATAAGTACCTCGCAATTTTTTGGTTTAATTCGTTCGTTTTTTAATTTTAACTGGTAACTAATTATTCTAATCAGATCAAAATTCTTACCTTATCATTATTTTTCAATCCTGCTGCGTTCGCTTCATCAGTATCCATGTGAAGCTCCAAATTAAAGCTCTCATGTACCCTTACCAATACATTACGGAAAACAAGCCCCCTTTCCCCCATAGTAAAAACCAACACCTCCTGCCTGTCTTTAACATTAAAATGAAGGGCATCCTCAATGCTTCAATCTTTTCGAAATTGCATGTGCTGTTCTGATGATATACATTCCCTCATACATTTTCAAGACTTTTTCCTTGCTGACCTCTTGCTGCATTTTGATCACCTTTCGATATGTATATTTGCTAAAACTTGTTGATATCGTCAAGTATTTGTAATAATATGTTCTTTATTGTTATTTTATTACCATTTTTCGCATTTGTCAATATGCAGTGTTTTGCCTTTACAACATTTATAAGCCTTTATTACACCTGGTAAAAGAATATAAGGCAAATCCTGATTTGATGTAATAAAATATACAGCGGCAGGATATTGACACACGCGCATATTGATAATAAAATAACACCATAGCACACTTAATTGCGTTATATGAAAAAAATTATAGGTTAAGCAGGTGAAATCAATGCATAAAGCTCAAAGACAGAAGGATTTAATAGACTTGCTGTCGCTCAACAATGTCATGTCCATATCCGACCTGTCACAGCAGTTGAACTCATCCATGATGACGATTCGAAGGGATCTGGAATATCTTGATAAAAAGGGACTGGTAAAGAAATTGCACGGCGGTGCATTGCTGGTAAAGCAGGACGCAGGACAACCGTCTTTTTTTGAACGCATTGAGGAGTTTGATGAAGAAAAAGGAAGAATCGGCAAAGCTGCTGCAGCTATGATAAAGAATGGAAGTATTATCTTCTTTGACGCTGGTACCACCTCCCTTGCCGTAATTGAACATATCCTTGATGATATTGAATTTACGGCAATAACAACAGGGTTGATGACTGCCGTTGCATTATGCGGTAAACCTAAAGCAAGCATTATCAATATCGGGGGGAACATCCACCAGTCTTCATATTCTGCAACCAATTACCTTGCTGTCGAGTATATAAAAAGGTTCAATGCAGATATCGCATTCATTTCCACCAAGGCGATATCAATCCCTTCAGGAACTTTTGAAGCACAGCTGTAATTCCCTCCAATTCAATTAAATTGTACACAGGTTTCCAGTATGATCCTGTACTCTCCATGGCAACGCATTCACAATTCTCTTCTTTTATCCAGTCCAGCATTACCCATAGATCATCAGTCATCGTACCAAATGTCCTTGTATCATGCTTTTTGCCTGATATTATACAAGCAACAATTTTGTCCTTATGGACATCTAATCCACAACAACGCTCGTATACTACTTCCATAAATTATCTCCTTCTATGGTGTGAGTATTACGGCGCAGCTTCCTGTAACTCATTATTCTACCCTTCGTGCTCTTCATAATTTAGAAGACAACAATTTGTGGTACAAGCAGAAAGCTGATATCAGTCTAATGGACGGGCTCTACCGCACCAAGAAGCTCCGACATTATTCACCGTTACCACAATAATTCCCAATGTATCCTAGTTTTCATACATTTGATGATGTG
>VEPD01000104.1 GCA_012027035.1 Ruminiclostridium sp.
CTATAGGTGGCGGGTTTCCGATTGAAAAGGCTGTCAGTGGTGAGAAACAATCTCCCACTGACGTTGTTCAAACACCACGCGAAAGCGGGGTGCGCAGGCTTAGCCTGCGTGAGCTTATGCCGGATTCATTCCGGCATAAGCGTTTAACTAAATTTGAAGCGCGGAGGTTGCTATGCAGGGTATGGACAGGGAAATTGCCGCTGGCTATGGACTGGATCTCAAAAATATTGTGCCGTATAAAGATACATACCTGATATATACGGATAAAGGACGTAAAATCCTGAAAAGAATGATGTTTTCATCGGAAAGGATACTGTTCATTCATGGTGCAAAGGAGCATCTGGTTAAAAACGGCTTTGAAAATGTGGACAGGTATGTGAAAACAATAAAAGATGAGCCGTGCTTTACCTTTGATAATGCCAATTATGTGATGTGCGATTTTCTGGAGGGTCGTGAATGCAATTTCGATAATGACAATGAAGCGCGTAAGGCAGCTGAATTACTTGCTTCGATGCATTCTGCCTCTAAAGGATACAAAGCCCCGGGGGGTTCGAAAATACAGGATGAACTGGGCAGGCTGCCGGCTTATTTCAACAAACGCCTGGAAGATATTAAGAAGCTAAGAAAGCTGGCAAAAAAAGGTAAAAGTAAGTTTGACCATATGTTTCTGGATAATGCCGATTATTTTATCGGGTTAGGAGAGCAGGCGGTAACGGAGCTTGAAAACTCCAGGTATGGGAATCTTGTAAATGAGGCCAGGACAGACGGATCATTTTGTCATCATGATTTTACACACCATAACATTATTTGCAATGAGGATGCGTTCTCTCTCATTAATTTTGATTACTGCTGCTTTGAACTGAAAATATATGACCTTGCAAATCTTATACGACGCAAGATGAGGAAATGCAACTGGGACATGGATAAAGCAATATTGATCCTTGACGGGTATAATTCCGTTGAACGGCTCAGCAGGGATGAGATTGCAGTTATGAAGCTGATACTGCAGTTTCCACAAAAGTTCTGGAGAGTGGTGAACAGATATTACAACAGCAGGCGCAGCTGGTCGGAAAGAAGCTTTATAGTGAAGCTTCAAGAGGTTATAGACGAGGTTGGCGGCCACAGGAAGTTCATCGATAGTTACAATTTCTGAAAATACCGTCCATCTTCATGTTTTATGGCACATTTATTACCATACAAGTCTAATGTCACATACCGCGAAAGGTTTACATATAATGTATTATAATTAACTCAAAATGGACATTACTCAGATAACAGCATAGCACTACATATTTTTTTGAGGAGTGTCCTGTTTTGAATACAGCGGTGATGTGGAGAATGAGCGGTCTCAGAATCGGCGATATTGTTGCCAGAAAATCCTACGGCTGTGATGTTTTTTTTAAAATCGTAGATATTAAAAAAAACAGAGGGAACCAAGATATTCTCACTATTAAAGGCATCAGCTACCGGATTGAGGCAGATGCTCCGGAAGACGATCTGGAACTTCAGCCGGAGCAGAAAGTCAGGGAATACAGGGATAAATGCTGCATGGCGGCAGAGAAACACAGTCGGGACATATTCGTTTCAAGGTACAGAGGATATCCAAAAAAAGCATATTATAGAGATACTCCAAAAGAAAATTCCGGAAAATTTCAAAGGCCGGGAAAAATACTTCACTTGGATGGAGACAATGATTACCTGGAAACCTGTATTGGTGAATATGGAAAACTAGGCCTCCCGGTAACCGGTCAATTCATTTCTGAAAAGGAGCAGCCTGCCCGGGTTCTCCAACTGCTCAAGGAATACAGGCCGGATATACTTGTCCTGACAGGACATGACGGATATATAAAGGGATCCGAAAGCTATACAAACATTAAAAATTATAGAAATTCGCAATACTTTATTAATGCGGTAAAAGAAGCGCGAAAATACGAACCGGACCTTGATAGTCTTGTGATATTTGCGGGGGCGTGCCAATCGCTATACTATGAGATTATCAAGGCCGGCGCCAATTTTGCAAGTTCACCCTTCAGAGATCTTATACATGCTCTGGATCCTGTAAGAGTAAGCCAAAAAATTGCCTATACCGGTATTGACAGGATTTTAACTGCAGAGGAGGTTATAGAAAATACCATATCCGGGAAAAATGGTATTGGCGGAGTTCAGACAAGGGGAAAATACAGGGAAGGATTCCCAATAGAACCTTATCAGCAGTATATTTAGGAGCAGTTAAAATATACCTTCCCCTACCATTTTGCTTAGTGCACATGAGTTTTCATGGGCACCCGCAAAAAAGGGGAAGTAATATTTTAAGCTCCTCTTAGGGAAAATTTTTTAAAACACTTGACATAAACAGAATTCCCTTTTATAATATATTATTTTTTTGACAAGCCTCCGACTTTATGTTATAATATTTAAAACAGAAGATGAGGTGATTCAATGGCAGAAAAGAGTGACTTGTTTCAGATAAAGAAAAACATCGAGACATGTATTGGCGAGAAAGTACAATTAAAAGCCAATAAGGGAAGAAAAAAGGCATTCATAAAAGAAGGGGTTCTTGAAAATTCTTATCCCAGCATCTTCATAGTCAAGTTTGAAAACGAATATGAAACGACTCGACGGGTTTCCTACAGCTATACGGACATACTTACAAAAGCGGTTGAGCTGGTAATATGCAAGGAAGATAAAAGAATACGCGTGAGTTGACGATGTTTTGGATAAAAAATGAGGTTAAAGAGGCAGTCCGGTAGCGATATCGGGCTGTTTTATTTTTTTGGCATTGTGTTATATCGCCTAAAATCGGGTGGGATTGGCGCTCCTGAGATTTTGATTTATATGTAATAATTTGGAGGCCTTGTCAATATACTTTAATTGATAAAGTAGTTTCTAAATTCATGCAGGAGGAGGATATCAAAATGTCTCTCGAACTAATCAAGGAAGCTGTAAGAGTGAACCAGGCCATAGGAGAAGATACGACGCAGACTATAGCTGAGAATGATATAATTGTTCCGGATATTAAGCCGGATATTGCCCGTATATTGCTTCTGGACGGCGATGCATACATTAACGGAGCCGAAGCGGCATTGGATAAGATACTCATAGACGGTAACATAAGGTACAAAATATTATACATATCAGACGATCCTGACCAACCATTAAAGAGCATAAACACGAGTGCAGCCTTCCAATACACCATGGACTTACCGGAGACAAGACAGGGGATGAATTGCAAAGCGGGTTGCGAAATAGAGCACATCGAATATGAAATACTAAACAGCAGAAAAGTAAATGTGAAAACCATACTAAACATAAACGGTAAAGTCGAAAACCGGATAGACCAGAATATTGCTTTGGCTTTTGACGGTATTGATGGAATTCAAGTACTAAGGAGCACGGCATCGATAAATTCGTTCATCGGCTCGGGAGAGATAACCAGTACGGTAAAGGAAACCATGGAGGTACCTGCAGGAAAACCGACTATCAGAGAAGTACTGAGAAGCGATATAAAAATTACGGGAAAGGATTATAAACTTGCTGATGGCAGGATAATAGCAAACGGCGAATTGAACATCTCCACCCTTTATATCGGAGATGATGAAAACAGAAGCCTTCAGTATATGGAGCATGAATTGCCTTTTACCCAGATTATAGAGCAATCCGGAGTAGATGAGGCGTCATTCTGTGAATTGGAATATGTAATTACCGATTCAGCCTTTGAGCCGGAAGAAGACAGCGACGGAGAACTGCGCTTCCTTAAAGGGGAGATTGAACTGAAAATATCGGCTGACAGCTTTGGAAGGAAGGACATAGAAATAATAGAAGATGCATATAGTCTTAATTCCAGGATCGCGCTTGAAAAAGAACCTATCAAAATGGAAGAAACCGTAGCCGAAAATAAAAGCCAGGTAATTCTGAAGGACACGATATTCGTCCAGCAAGACAGTCCGGATATTTCGGAAATATT
The DNA here is from genome assembly GCA_012027035.1 of Ruminiclostridium sp. Lineage (GTDB taxonomy): Bacteria > Bacillota > Clostridia > Acetivibrionales > DTU013 > MnB-11. Next base: position 3,965 of record VEPD01000104.1, read on the forward strand.
TAATGTACTTTACAGGCCGTCCATATCAGATTGCAGGATTTCCGACGACAGAATGGATATAGCCGGAGTATTGGGCAGCAATATACTCTATCTTGCAAACAACAGCGAACAGCCGGTTTACTGCTGTGAACAGGACGTACCCTTCAAGCACGGCGTAGATATCAAAGGTATAAAAGCCGAGATGGGCTGCGATATAGCTATGAATATGGAACACTGCAGCTACAGTATGATATCGGCAAAAGAAGTGGAGATAAGGGTTGTTTTAGGGATATCCGCAAGGATTATAAAACAGGTTGAAATACCTGTAATATCCAAGGCTGCAGAACTTCCCCCGGATGATAAGAGGTTGGCGTCCCAACCCAGTATAACAATATATTTCGCCCAGCATGGAGATAGTCTCTGGAAAGTTGCCAAGAAATACTACACTACCATTGATGATTTGAAGAAAACTAATGTATTGGGGGATTCTGAAGTACTGGTTCCCGGAGAACAAATACTTATTCCCCGGAAACAAAAGTAGGATAATGTACTGAAATAAAACATTTTTAAAAATTCAAGTGCCTGAAAATTAGTTTTCAGGCACTTTTTCTTGAAACTAAGATGTTTTTTGTATATAATGTAAAAGGATACACCAAAAAGGCGGATGTCCCCTTTTGAATGACAGTCGAAAAGGGTCTCTGAAGTTTTACGAGGTTAAAGATGGCTTCCACGGAGCTTTTTGCATATGCAAAAATTAATTTGTCCCTCGACGTTATAGGGAAAAGGGATGACGGGTATCATGAATTAAGAATGATTATGCAGAGCATTAAACTTCATGATATAGTTCATATTGAAACGGCAGCCTCCGGTATCGCAGTATCCTGCGACAACAAGCAGGTGCCTTCGGATCTGGAAAACATTGCAGGTAAAGCAGCTTTGTTGATTACCGGGAAATTTGGTATTAAAGGCGGTTTGAAAATATATGTTAAAAAGAACATACCGGTTGCGGCAGGACTGGCAGGAGGCAGCGCAGATGCAGCTGCGGTTTTAAAAGGTATAAATGATTTATTCTCTCTGGGTGTGAGCAATACCGGGCTTATGGCAATGGGAAAACAGATTGGTGCGGATGTGCCGTTTTGTATAGCCGGCGGGACAATGCTTGCTGAGGGAATTGGTGAAAAACTTACCGCTTTAGCCAGCTTCAGCGGGGTAAATCTGGTTTTGATCAAACCTAAAATCGGTGTATCTACTGCCTGGGTATATAAGAATCTTGACATCGGCAAAATAATTAACAGGCCTGATACGGAAAAGCTTATTGCTGCTTTGGGAAATAGTGATATTAACCAGGTAGCTGCTAATATGAAAAATGTACTTGAGGGCGTCACAATACCCAGTTATAATGTAATACAGGAAGCAAAAGACAGGTTGATAGAGATGGGAGCCATCGGCAGTATGATGAGTGGAAGCGGTCCTGCGGTATTTGGTATTTTTACTGACAGACATAAAGCTGAAAAAGCGTATAAAGCCACAAAGGACAGCCGCTGGGACAGATTCCTGACAAAATCGGGGTAAAAGGTTGGTAGTTAAAAATCAGTAAAGTAAGGAGATATGACAGGTATGGCAGGTAAACTATCAAAAGTGAATCTTAATGATTACAAGCCCTTGAGAGAAGTCATATTCAATACTCTGAGGGAAGCAATTATTGTCGGCGAGTTGAAGCCTGGCGAAAGACTTATGGAAGTGCAGCTGGCTGAAAAAATGGGCGTCAGCAGGACGCCTGTGCGGGAAGCTATTAGAAAGCTTGAGCTGGAAGGCCTGGTTGACATGCTCCCGCGAAAAGGCGCACATGTGGCTGACCTATCGGTGAAGGACATTATGGATGTGCTTGAAGTCAGGTCGACCCTTGACGGGCTGGCATCCATGCTCTCGGCTGAAAGGATCACAGATGAAGAACTTAAAGATCTGAAGCATGTTCAGACTCAATTCATAGGTTATGTTGAAAAGGAAAACCTGCAGGGCTCGATTAAAAAAGATGTTGAGTTCCATGACGTCATATACCGTTCATCCAGAAATGACAAGCTGATACAGATTGCAAACAACCTGAGAGAACAGGTTCAAAGATTCAGGGTCATTTATATCAAGGATTACAGCAGCACCAGGGAGCTGATAAAGGAGCATGCCGATATTCTTGACGGCATAGCGGGGAAAGACCCCGAATTGGCGCGGAAATTTGCCCAAAAGCACATTATAAACCAGGAGGAAGCTATTATCAAAGCCATTAAAAGAAATCACATGCTATGATTAGTACTACAGCGGCAATTACCAAATTATCCTTGCAGAATTAGAGCATTGAAGCGTTTGCACTAATTCTGCAAGGCGCATGAATGCCGATATTATAATGAAA
>VEPD01000098.1 GCA_012027035.1 Ruminiclostridium sp.
CGTCTGGATATACAGAGCGCTGATATTCCTGGTTATATCCTGTCCCTGCGCTCTGGTTGTCTCTATTCCCCTGACTTTCTTTGCAGGTATCGGTAAAGCGTCCGCCAATGGAATTCTTGTAAAGGGAAGCAGTTATCTTGAAGCATTGAACGGTGTTGACACCGTAGTGTTTGATAAAACCGGTACTCTCACTAAAGGTGTTTTTAAAGTTGTACGTATCGAATCAAGAGAGAACGACCCTGCGATGGTACTTGAATACGCCGCTCTTGCAGAAGTCCATTCTTCCCATCCCATTGCACGATCCATTATCGAGGCATATGGCAAATCTCCCAACACAGAAATCATAACTTCCTATGAAGAAATCCCCGGCTGCGGTTTAAAAGTAATGGCTGATGGCTTACTGATACTTGCAGGCAATGCCAGGCTTATGGAAAACGAGGGAATGCATTTAGCCACAATGCCCGATCATAGCGGCACTGTTGTTCATGTAGCGGTTGACGGTAAATATCAGGGATATATCATCGTCTCAGATATAATAAAGCCAGATTCATATGAAGCAATTTCTGATCTCAGGCAGTTGGGCATAAAACAAATCATTATGCTGACCGGCGATGAGAGGCTTACAGCAGAAGCCATAGCGGATGGGCTTAAGCTTGATGCGGTCTATTCCGGTTTACTGCCCCACCGGAAGGTTGAGATAATGGAAAAAATAAAATCAGAGGCAAAAGGCAGGCTGGCATTTGTAGGGGATGGAATAAACGACGCTCCCGTCCTGGCAATGGCTGATATAGGAGTATCTATGGGGGCTCTCGGTTCGGAAGCTGCCATAGAAGCATCCGATATCGTATTGATGACCGATGAACCGTCCAAGCTGGCAAAAGCTATAAAAATAGCCAAAATGACCAGGATGATTGCCATTCAAAATATTGTATTTGCAATCGGCATCAAGCTGCTGGTGATTTTGCTGGGTACTACAGGCCTTGCTACAATGTGGGAAGCAGTATTTGCAGATGTAGGAGTTACCCTGATTGCAGTTTTCAATGCGCTGAGGATTGTGAAGAAAAAATTCCAGTAGGGTGTCAAGCCTGATTTCATAATTTACCCATTAAGATTAATGCTTATAAAATCAGAATAAGGCTTGACACCCTAATATATTTTAAGTTAATAGTGTACTTGCCCCAAGCGGGTATGAGAACCTGATTGCCAACTACTGTCAATCAGTCCCGGGGCTTTAGAACAAGGTCAATACCGCTAAGTATTTCCTTAATTCGCTTGGGACTGACTTTACCGATTTTCTCAATAAGGTCATTTTTATCAACAGTAAATACCTGAGTAACATTGACGACACTTTGCTTTGGAAGATTTCCTTCATCCGGGTTTAACAGCACATTCCCTGGAGAGTTCGCCCTGCTGAGATTTGTAGTCAGCGAGCATACAACAACAGTATTGATTTTGCTTATATTAAAGATGTTGTTCTGAATCACAACGTGCGGCCTCATATATCCCGGTTCAGAACCTGAAGGCTCTCCAAGATCAATCCAATAAATATCTCCCTGCTGAATTTCCATCAGTCATTATCTCCATAATTTACTCTGCGCTTCCTATATTCCTTCATTCTTGTAAAATACTCATCATCACCAGAATCAGGAACTTCATATACGGCATTTAACCTTTCCAGCATACTTTTGTTTTCAATATCTCTGAGGTACTTTTCAAGCGCCATGGAAAACAGCTGACTTCTGGATATCTTCATTTTCCGGGCTATTTCTTCAGCTTTTTTGAAAATGCTTTCATCAATCGATATGGCTGTTTTTATATTTGTCATATATGCTCCTTGTGTTATACCATAATTCATACTATTAGTATAACATACAAAAGAATAAAAGTATACGCAGTTTTTGCAAATAAAAAACTGCCGGCAAAATAATCGTCGGCAGTTTGTACAAGCCTTCTAAAGCTGGTTTTATCCGAATTCTTTTATTTTAAATTGAACCAGGCCTCAAGGCCGGGATAAATAGCAGCTTCACCTAATTCCTCCTCGATCCTTAACAACTGATTGTATTTGGCGACACGGTCGGTTCTTGACGGCGCTCCCGTCTTTATCTGGCCGGAGTTGGTAGCTACCGCAATATCCGCTATGGTTGCATCCTCGGTTTCGCCCGACCTGTGGGAGGTTACCGCTGTGTAACCGGCTCTGTTTGCCATCTGTATGGCATCAAGAGTTTCAGTAAGCGTTCCGATTTGATTTACCTTTATAAGTATGGAGTTTGCCACCCCCATATCAATACCCCTCTTAAGCCTGCCGGTATTGGTAACAAACAGATCGTCCCCCACCAACTGGATTTTATTGCCAAGCCTTTCAGTAAGCATTTTCCAGGCCTCCCAATCCTCTTCCGACACACCATCTTCAAGAGAGACTATCGGATATTTATCCGCCAGGTTTGCCCAATAGTCAACCATCTCCATCTTTGTTTTGCTGATTCCCGATTTCCAGAACAGGTAGGTACCGTCCTCCTGGTACATTTCAGTGGCAGCCGCGTCAATTGCTATCCTGAAGTCGTCCCCCGCTTGGTAACCGGCCTTTTCAACCGCTTCCAATATAACCTGGATGGCTTCCTCATCAGTTGTCAGGTTCGGCGCAAAGCCGCCTTCATCACCGACTGCCGTTGAATAGCCTTTGGCTGAAAGCACCTTTTTAAGATTGTGGAAAACCTCCGCGCACATCTGCAAGGCCTGCTTGAAGCTTTTTGCCCCCACCGGCATTATCATGAATTCCTGGATGTTTACGCTGTTGTCGGCATGTTTGCCGCCATTTATAATATTCATCATAGGCACCGGTAAAGTTTTTGCATTAACTCCGCCTATATACTGATAAAGGCTGATGCCTAAAGCTTCCGAAGCAGCCTTGGCCGTGGCCAGGGACACTCCTAGAATGGCATTGGCGCCAAGCTTGGCTTTATTGTGGGTTCCATCCATGGCGATCATTTTCATATCTATGGCTACCTGGTCAAAAACATTCATGCCTTCAATTTCAGAGGCAATAGAATTATTGACATTGTCGACGGCTTTTTCCACGCCTTTTCCAAGATATCTGCCTTTATCGCCATCTCTGAGTTCAATGGCCTCGAATGCGCCGGTGGAAGCTCCTGAAGGCACCGCCGCCCTGCCTACAAAGCCGCCTTCCGCTATCACTTCAACTTCAATAGTGGGATTGCCTCGCGAGTCCAATATTTCCCTGGCAAAAACGCTTTCAATTTCAAGGTATTGTTTCATTACAAGTTCCTCCTCATGCAAATCACATGTAAATATTTTCCGCTCTTTGCTTTCAATAGAATACAACAAAGAATTTCAAATGTAAATATTACCGGGAATATTTTACCCATTTTCAGGAGGAATAAATCAAATATCAATAAAGAATAAAATAAATATCAATAAGGTTCTTCTTTCAACCGGCGTTCTCCTTTGGCGGGAAAATCACTATCCTGTTTCCGTCCATCTCAACCTTTACCTTGTTCTTTCCTTTCAAGCCAAGTGCATCGATATATTCGGCAGGAATCTGAAGCCGCCCTGTTTTGTCTACGACCGCAAGTTCTTCATGGGTTTCCAGGCCGTCAGCTTCAAAAACCCCATGTTTCATTTCTTCCATTTCCTCGGCATATGATTTCTTTCTTAAAATTTCGCTGCTGGTCCTTCCATCACGAATAGCAACTACCCTGTCTACTTTTTTTGAAAGCTGGAGATCATGGGTGACAATTACAACAGTGACGCCAAGGTTTTTGCTCAATTCCCGGAATACATCCAGAATATGGGCGGCCGTCTTGCTGTCAACTGAACCGGTAGGCTCATCTGCCAGCAGGATTCTGGGGTTGTTGGCCATAGCTATGGCAATAGCCACACGTTGTTGTTCACCGCCTGAAAGCTGTCGCAGTTTGTTGTTCCTCCTGTTTAAAAGGCCTACAATTTCAAGCAGCTGAAGCGCTCTTTTCCTTTTCTCCCCGTTTCCGCTGAATATCATTGGCAACTCCACATTTTCCAGTGCTGTAAGAAAAGGTATGAGATTTCTGGCATTGTTCTGCCATACAAAACCTATGGTTTCCCTTTTATATTTTACAAGCTGTGAGTCAGTGAATTTTAAAAGATCCCTGCCATCCACAATGAGCTTGCCGGCGGAAGGTCTGTCCAGGCCTCCCAGCATGTTGAGCAAAGTGGACTTCCCGCTTCCGCTGTTGCCGATTATCGCCATCAGTTCACCGGCTTCCACCGTGAGATCAAGCCCCTGTAGCGCTACTACTTCTATGTCTTTAGTCTTGTAAATCTTAACAAGGTTTTCGCATTCAATCATTTTAACATTTGTTTCGTTTTCCTCATGCATTGACAATCTCACCATCCTCGAGAGTGTAAACATAATCGGCAATTTCAATCATACCAGGGTCGTGTGTTGTCATGACTACTGACATTCCCTGCTGCTCCACCAGGCTTTTCAACAGCTTAACCACC
>VEPD01000140.1 GCA_012027035.1 Ruminiclostridium sp.
ATGACGGCCATCACATCAGCGGTATTTTAAAGATAAAGAACAATATTGCAGGTAACCCAATCGTCGGCCCGGATACAAAAACCTTAAAATTAATATTTAAAGATATTGGCGCTATGGGTGAAAGAGAGCATGTATACGAAGGGGATATGCTGAAATAGCGGGGAAGCGAATCCATACACAAAATGGAATGAGGAGGGGAGAACCGGTTGATAAAAAGAAACATTCTTGTTGTAGATGACGAGAAGAATATTGTAGACGTTGTAAAGTCATATCTTGAAAAAAGTGGCTATAATGTATACACAGCATTTAATGGAAAACAGGTTCTTAAACTTTTTGACGAGATTTTACCGTCATTGATCATACTGGATCTGATGCTGCCTGATATCTCCGGTGAAGATATTTGTGCCATGATCAGAAAAAAATCGGCTGTGCCTATTATTATACTGACGGCAAAAGTGAAAGAAGAGGATATAGTGAATGGGCTGGATATCGGAGCAGATGACTATGTAACAAAGCCTTTCAGCCCCAAACAGTTGGTGGCGAGAGTAACGGCATTACTTCGAAGATCATCGGAAGAACCTGCCCCTCTGACAAACAGGATTTCATTTAATAATGATGATCTTGTGGTAGATACTTTAAAGTATGAAGTTATGAAGAATGGAGAACTGATAAAATTGACGCCTAATGAATACAAACTGTTGATGACGTTAATCAGATACTCTACCAAGGCTTTTACCAGAGAAGAACTTATTACAACGGCTTTTGAGGAAGATTATAACGGGTATGACAGGGTTGTTGATACCCATATCAAGAACTTGAGGCAAAAAATTGAAACAGTTCCGAGATCGCCGGAATATATACTTACCGTTCATGGGGTAGGTTACAGATTTGGGGCTTAAGAGCGCAACCATAATAAAGCGAGAGTTCACACTATGTTTTCATCAATATTTGTTTTAGCTTTTACAGCCGGTATTATCTCTTTTATTTCCCCTTGCATTGTACCGATGATAACCGTGTATTTCGGCGTTATTACCGGTATTCCGGCAGATGAGCTCAAAAAGACAGGGAAAGGCTATAAAAGGCAGATAGGTATTCTGGTTAACACTATATTATTTATTTTAGCGTTTACGCTTGTTTTTACCGTTGCAGGAGGGGTGGCCGGAGAAACGGCTAAGTTTATTAATATGAATATAAATATTTTCAATATGGTTGGTGGGGTTGCCGTAATTCTGCTATCTCTGAACATGCTTGGGATAGCCGGTTTCAATTTGATAAACATGCCAAAACTTGAAAATTTTCTTAGCAGGGTAAAAACAAGCACACATGCAAAATATATCACCACATTTTTTGTAGGAGTGTTTTTTGCAGTTGCCTGTTCCCATTGTATAGGGCCGATACTCTACTCAATGTTGATTTTTGCCGGAAGTACAGGTTCCATATATGGCGGAATGCTTGTTATGTTTATGTTTTCAATGGGTTTGGCAATTCCTTTTCTGATGGCAGGCCTATTTATGGGAAGAATCATAAACCTGCTTCAGAAAACAGCAAAACGTACCAAAACAATTTCAATCATTATGGGGATTATTATGCTGATCTTTGGAATCCTGATGCTGCTCAACAAGTTTACACTGCTGGTGCAGCTGTTTTCAAAAATTATTCCCCTTAAGCTCCCTTTAGGGATGTAAGGCATGGTTGATAAGCTTATCCTAGTCGTATCAATAAAATATATTGTCAGGGTAGAGAGGGGTATAAGATGAAAATTTTATTTCACATTTTCGGCATTCCGGTTCACTTTTTTGGTCTGATGATTGCCTTGGGCATGCTGGCCGGGATACTTGTCGCATATTTTGAGGTCAAAAGAAAGAAGCTTGAGGTTGAAAAATTTTTCGATATTGCTTTATATTCCATAATCTCTGCAATAGTTGGCGCAAGATTGTTTTTCATACTTTTTTATAATCTTTCCTATTACCTCTAAAACCCGGTTGACGTCTTTAAAA
>VEPD01000220.1 GCA_012027035.1 Ruminiclostridium sp.
TAACAAAGAGCTATGGAGGAAACCATGTAGCCCTTGCTATTAGCGGAGAGGGACTCGAACTCTCGGAAGGGTATTAGCCTTCATACGATTTCCAGTCGTATTTTTTAATTTTCATATTTCTCCACTAATAACCACAATCCCACACGGGACAAGCTTTTCAAGGTTTCTTACTTTCCATAATTCGCCACTAAAAACCACTAAATTTCACATCGTCCGTGAAGTTTTTGTGAAATGAACATAACGCTATAAAGTCAACTTTTACTGTTGTTCTTCGCCCCAAATGGCGGTGTCAATATTTTCTGCAATTTCCTGTTGGGTAGAAATTTCTACGTGACCATAAAAATCATTTGTTATGACTATGGTACTATGTCCCAACCGCTCACTAGCTCCTTTTAATGGGGCGTTTTGCTTTATCATTAGAGCTCCGTTTGAGTGTCTTAATTCATGGAATGTAATATCTGGCAATTCATTCTTTTTCATCCTTTCCTTAAACGATCTTGTCAGGTGTGATGGATTAAATAACGCTCCATCCGGCCAAGTGCAGACAAAGCCGCTTGTTTTCATTTCCTTTTCGATTATTTCGGATCCTTTTTCCTTGCAGTATTGACAAGTAAAATCCGAGATATATTTCCTACCCATTGCTAATTTGTTTTCCTTTTGGGACATCTTATGCCTTTTTAATAATTCAATTATCCTGTTTGTTACAATTATATCTCTGTCAGAGTCTTCAGTTTTAACATCCTCAATAAAAATGGGATTTCCTTCATACATAGTAATCTCTGAGCGAATCATAACTATTTTCTGATCAAAATCTATGTTTTCCCATCTCAACCCAAGTGCCTCACCTCTTCTGAGTCCAAGCACAACAGCGAGATAAACCGGGATATATATATCGTCGTTTTTAAACTTTTCAAGCATAGCCCTTATCTGCAAGGCCGAAAGGAATTTAGCCTTATGCTTAGGAACTTGCGGCGATTTTGCTGCCTTAGATGGATTTTTCTCCAGTATTTCATCGATAACAGCATCCTCCAAGGCTTTTGATAGTACCCGGCGTACATATAGGATGCTTTTAGGGGAAAGTTTTTTAAGGTGGCGTACTTCATTGTCAATCTTCAAATTACGGTCACTTTGCAGGCTTTTGTACATATCCTTTATGTGAATAGTCTTCAGATCCTGGAGCCGTAAACCGCCTATAAATGGATTGATATGACAACGGATATTAACCTCGTACCCGCTATATGTTGGAGGGCTTAATTCATCTTTCTTGTCTGCAAGCCATTTGTTCATATAGTGGCAGACAAGTGTTTTTGTAGGGTCAATGTAGGTGCCGTGCCTGAGATTATATTCTTCCTCATTGAGAAATGTTTCAGCTTCCTCGATGGATTTAAAACCGCCTTTGTATCTCTGATTTCGGGTACCATCTGGCTTAAAACCTGCTTCATATCGGACGTAACACGTACCGTCCTTTTTTCTTTTTATCCGTTTATCATTGGGCATATGGGCTGCTCCTTTCATCCTTTTGGACTACTATAATTATTATTTTATAAGTTTTTATGAATAATAAAATCAGCATACTCCATAATCTTCTGTTTTTCAGGATCAGGAAGATCAGCAATAATGCACATTTTAGAGATGAAATCAGGATTCTCTTTATATATTTTTGAAAATTTTAAAATCAGATCATTGGGTAACGAGCTATTTTTGTCATATTCTTTTTGTATTAAAAGGCCTTCTTCATCTTCATTTTTGTCCCATGGATATCTTTGACCGATAGTCCTGAAAGAAAATTTAAAATCTCCATTTCCTGTATACCACATGGCATCGACTATTTGATTGAGTGGTAAATTTTGAAGAGTTTCAATATCATCTCCGAGCCACGCTTTTACTAAACCGGGATTCTTTTTTTCTTTATCTAACAACATACTAAGAGCTATTGACCTATAAAAAGGAAATTCTCCATTTCCATTGTTGCTATTTATGTCGATAAACTGCCAAGTGCTTGCTGGCTCCAAATACCCCGCAGTCTCCATTAATTGTTCATAACTAACATTTAAATGGGGAGCAATGGACTTGAATATGTTTAGAGAAGGCTTTTGTCTTTCCCCGGATTCTATTCTGGATATTTCCGTGTTGCTTACTTTAGAAAGCTTAGATAAGTCTCTTTGAGAAAGTCCAACGTTTTCCCGTAATTGCTTTATGTAATTTCCTAACTCATTCATATAAACATCTCCAATACTATTTCTTATCTTAATTATCATTATACAATAAGTGTGTCCATTAGGCAACACTTTTTTATATACCATTTGACATACGGAAACAGATGGCATATTATATAAGTGTAACCATATAGAAACACATTATTCATAAAGGGGGTAAATATGATACCGAACAAAGAGTATATTCTTCAATTACTTGTAAAAAACCACTGGTCTCAAAACAAATTCGCACAAAAAGCAGGTGTTTCAAAGACTACGGTAAGTAGGTGGTTGAAAGGCCTAAGAGGAGCAGGGAAGGATCTTATATCAGGCATTATTATAGCCTTCCCCTGTGAACCTATTGATAAGCTATTTTTTTTGCCTAACGTGTCACCGAACGGTCACACAAAAGCTATAGGTAGGGATAAGATGGAAAGGAGTGCGGTTGGATGAAAAAAATCATTCCGTTTAGTACAAATCTAGCAGAGAAACTAGACGAATCGAAACCCGAAGCAATTCTACCGCCATTGTTGTCATTTGAAGAAGATTGCGAATATCTGGGGCTTGGCCATACCATCGTCAGTGCAATGATTAAAAAAGGTGAAATTCCGCACACAAGAGCTAGAAATAGAATCAGGGTATATGCGACTGATTTAAGACTTTATCTTGACAGCCGAAAAGTAGGAGGCTGATTCATGTCCAGTGAGATTTATCGTACATCTTCTATTCCTCCGGAATTAAGAGATCGTATCCCTAACCGCCTAGAATTTGACTGTTGTGAAGATTGCGACAATAAGCTCTATGAGCCGTCTCACATGTCCGTCCGGTGGCGGACAAAACATAAGCTGGCTTTATGCGACGCCATTGCAGGGATGGATTGAGGTGGAAAGGCGCACCGGATTATTCTTGTAAAAATCTGATTGCAAAGGCCTAAGGCTGGTAAAACAATGGGGGCAGCATGATTATACGTGATATAAAAGAAACTTTGAAAAACACAATAGAGATGCGGGATGTACTTAAAGCGCTGAACATTAACCTTCCGGGGCATGGCAATAAAATTAAATGTTTCGCTCATGAAGAAAAAAACCCTTCCATGCAGATATATCAAAACCGAGTTTATTGTTTTACCTGCCAATTCAGCGAAGATTTATTCGGTGTAACTTCAAAAGTCTTAAATCTGTCTTTCCCTGACTCCATAAAGTGGTTGGCTTCGCAGTTCATGCCGGGCTTGCAATTTGACGGCCATATTGACTATGAAGCTATAGCGCAGATAAAGTTACAAAGGGCTGCATCCGAAGGGTTGCAAATATGGCGTAATAATACATATCACAGGCTTTGCGAGCTATTCAGGGCTACGCAGGAAGCCAAAAGGACATTGAAGCCTGACACGATAGGTTTTTTTGTGGCTTGCCAATTGGAGGGACCTCTTGATTATCTGACGGACATTCTAAATTTTGGAAATGAACTGGACTGGTCGGAGTTACGCCAACAAATGGAGGCGAGTTGGGGTTATCCAGGATATCCAGAGCTTAAATCAGCGAAAGGAGGTAGCAGGCATGCAGGGTAAGCAAAAGAAAAAAGAAGCAAAACCAGATCAAGCCTCTTTGCTCTTGAAAAATATTGAAAAGCAAAACATTGAAGTTTTTATGAGTGATAAAGGGGAAGGGTATGCAAAAATACTTATAAATAATCACTTTGAAATTTGGCCTATAAATAGCCGAAATTTCAAATTATGGGTAAGAAAAATTGCTTATCTTGATGATAGGATGCTACCTGGTGAAGATGCAATGTAGAAAGTTCTTGGGCTTGTAGAGTCTGGTGCGATATTTGGTAATGCCCAATATAAACTTTCTAATCGTGTTGCCAAGCAAGAAAAAAACATATATTACGACCTAACAAATAGTGAATTTCAGGCCGTTAAAATTTCGAGTGGTTTATGGAGTATTGAAAACAATCCTCCAATTATTTTTGAGAGGCAAAAGCATCAAATATCTCAATTTATGCCTTCGGCCTCTAATTGCAAAGCTGAAAAAGTTTTTAATTACATAAATTTGAAAGTGGAACAAAGGTTGTTGTTTATAGTATATTTAATCAGTCTTTTTATTCCAGAGATACCTCATCCAATTGGTATATTTCATGGGGACAAAGGCGCTGCGAAAACTTCAGTTACTAAAGCGATTAAGAAAGTTATTGATCCCTCTATTGTCGAAACTACAAACATGCCGAAAGAGCAGATCGACATGATACAGCAATTAAATAACAATTACTTGATAGCATATGACAATTTGTCTACTCTGCAGGAATGGCAGTCTGACCTACTGTGCAGAGCGGTAACGGGGGAAGGATCTGCAAAACGGAAGCTCTTTACTGATTCTGATGATATTTTGTTTTCATTTAGACGCTGTGTAATACTTAATGGCATTAATATTGTGGCCACCAGGGCCGACCTTTTGGACAGGGCACTTCTTTTTGAGCTGGAAAGGATCACTGAAGAAATGAGACTTGAAGAAACTCAACTGTGGGAGAATTTTAATGCAGACCTGCCAGAGATTCTAGGAGGCATGTTTAATATAATTTCGAAAGCTATTCCTATCTATAGCACTAGCAAATTGAAAAAATTGCATAGGCTGGCTGATTTCACGCACTGGGGGTACGCCATAGCGGAGGCCATGAAGCAGGGCGAAGGAGACGTTTTCCTGAAAGATTACGAAGAAAACTTAAAGGAGCAGAACGTTGAAGTAATAAATAGCCACCCGCTGGCCAAAGTTATTCTTGAGTTCATGAAAAACCAGAACGAATGGGAAGGTACTATTGAAAGCCTATTAGTTCACTTAAAAGAGCGAGCTACAGAGATCGGTATTGATACGAAATCCAAGGCATTTCCTACCGCTTCAAATTATCTTAGTAATCAGCTAAATAGATTAAAAAGCAATCTCGAAGCTGAAGGGATTTATTATACGAAAGGAGGCAGAAAGTGTTATGGGATACCATGCAGATTATCAAAAACAAAGCCCGCAATTGAGCCTATTCCAGAGCAAGTAGAGTTATTGAGACCTTGGGAAAAGCAATGTAGTTTGAGTGTAGATGATATGTAGATACCATGTAGATGATATGTAGATACCATGTAGATAAAAAAATCATCTACATGCCCGGAGAGCGCTACAGTAGTGGGTTGTGTAGGTAATGTAGATGATGTAGATAAATTCGCTTACTTCCCTCTATAATACTCAATAAATAAAAAGATAGATATATATAGTAGCGAAAACATCTACATTGCATACACCATCTACATAAGCCAGTAATATCAGGGGTTTGCGGAATGTAGATACCATGTAGATAAAAAAATCATCTACATGCAAAAAAACCAATGTGGATAAAAGGAGAGGAAAAATCATGAGACAGCAGGATATTTTTACATCAGATGTTCAGATTAAGACAATGCAGGTATCGATCAAGGCAATGGTAATCGGCAATAAGCAGGTAACGCTTTCAACGTTCAAACAATTTTTGAGAGAAGAAATTATCGACACGAAAGGCAATTTAAAAGGAATACCATGGGGGTTTGTGAGTCATAATGGCAAAAATATTGTTTGGCAAAAAGACGATAAAATTTACGTTTCAATATCGAATAATGAATACCGTGATTATATGCACAACGTGCATTCCAGTATTAATTATGGTTTGGTGGGCTATTTTATAAGAGAAGTGCTTGTAAATAAGCCTGAGAGTTTTAACCAGGAAGATAAGAAATTATGGAATGAACATGCTTACCGTGAAGTGCAATATAAGACATTTACAATATCAATTTCTGAAAAAGCTATCGGCTTAATAACAAGAAATTGGATTGAAGATGAAAAGAGCCACTATCTACAAACCGACATAGAGAGATTGCTAAAGGATTATACACCTCGTTTCAGCATAGAGAGATATATAGAAAGCATTGAACCGTTTAGGAAATATGAAGCAAATTTCAAAAAATCAATCGAACAACTCGATAAGTTAGATCAGCTCTTCATAGCTGTTTAATTGAATACATAAGATAGGAGGGGTCGGAAATGCCAAAGAATAAAACAGGATGCATGTACGAAACGGCGGTTGAAGCTGCCAGAGAAGCAATCAAGCTCTGCAGGCAGGAAGAGCGCGACAAAATACGAAAGTCAAGTTTCCACAATATGAGATGTCTGATGGAAAACTATCTGGATTTGGTGGAGCATTATGAAAAGATAAAGTACCGGGCAAAGGACCTTGAGGATTATCTGGAGAACATGGACATATACGGTGTGGATCCCGAGAGTGAGGATGGAGAAATACGGATTGAGGCAATTAAGAGAAGCAAGACCAGGACGCTGATTATAGTTACGCAGATTCAATCAGCTGTGGCAATGCTGAAGAGAGATATGGAGGCGAAGGACGAAACTGAGAAATATCGGACAGTGACTATGCTGTACATGGACCAGGCCAAGAGGGGTATGAAATTCAATCAGCGAGTAAATGCGGTTGCGGACGATGTGAAGTGCGATCCGGTGACGATCAGAAGATGGAACACTGAAATGCTGAATAAATTGGCGGTTAAATTATTCGGCATTGATGGGTTGAGACTGGACGTTTGAGGTACTTGACAACAGATGCAAAAATCCTGCAATAGACATACAAATAATACCATGATAGAATAGTATCATCGAAAAATATATAAAGATTGATTGAGCCCTTAGGGAACACTTGAAGGGCTTTTTATTTTTCAATTATAATCTTTTACTTGCTGCTTAAATAGCATGAAAGCCGCATCAATTCAATATGCGGCTTTCGTGTCATTTTTATATTTTTAATTAGTTCTAGGGAGTTACAAGCCGAAGCTTGCAACGGATACAAACAGCCTTTTAGAGCTGATGTATTTAACCCAGTGAACTAACATAAAATTACTTCCTTTCAAGTAAACTCAGTTTTATTATATGAGAAATTGTTTATATTGTTACATGAAAAGAGGCAGCAGATATATAAGGTGGGGATGAAGGATGGCAAGGTTTCCGGAAGTATATCAGGATCCACAATGGGAACCAGCACGACAGGAGTGCATAAGAAGGGCTAATGGATTATGTCAGGAATGCATGCGAAAGAAAAAGATTAAGCCGGGCAAGGAAGTAGATCACATCATTGAACTGACGGAAGATAATAAAACCGACTGGGACATTGCATATAACCCGGATAATCTTCAATACCTTTGCACAGACCATCATAATCATAAACATAATCGAAGTAATGGACTCCAGGATTTTTTAATCCCCCCGGAGTCCTAATTATTTGAAATCAGCCTGAGAACCGTATATGAGAGGTTCCATATCACTCGACCCCAAATTTACACGAGAGGGGGTAAATACTCCGATGTCAAAGAAAAAGAAATCATATGCTTCAAAAATCCGTCAAAACCTAAGAAAAGAAAAAATCGAAATTGACCCTCTTTTGGACGCTACTCTGGAAGAATTGGAGCGGCTTGGTGTGATCAGGGATGATTTATATGAATCATACATTACCCCCAAAGTGAGTCCTACTGATTCTGCTGCCGAAGCCTTTGTTAAAAGTCTTTTCAAAGAACATACCAACAAAGCTGGTGCAACCAATATTGTTATGGCGTCCGAAATAACCGAGTACAAAAATTATAGCGATAAGTTCAACAAGACAGTTGCCGCAATAGAAAAAATGATTGAAGCAAGAAGGCCTGAGCCTGTCAAAGAAACAAAGCCAGAGGATCCACTTGCAAAAATCATAAGGCGTGATCTTAATGGCTAATACCATACCTCAGTATATAAAGGACTGGCATAGCTACGTAGAAAAAAAACCTAAGAATCACGGCAAGGATATTAAAAGCCTCAAAAAGCTCATAGAAAAACTGCTTAAAAATAAAACGGTATTCTATGACAATACCGACGTCGAAGCTTTTATTGAGTTCTGTAAACTTGTTAAGCACCGGGAGGGGCGGTGGGCTGGTCAACCCCTTGTATTATCCATTGAACAGAAGTATATAGCAGCCTGCATATTCGGTTTCAAAATGTACGATACCGAACTAAACATGGTTGTGAGATACTTTAAGGAAATAGTTTTGCTTGTAGCCAGAAAGTGGGGAAAGAGCACATTCATTTCTGCAATAGCAGATTTCCTTCTCATTTGCGACAATGAACCAGCTGCACAAGTATGGTGCCTGGCTACACAAAAACAGCAAGCATCGATTGTATATGAAGCTGCAAAGAACTTCGCTTTAAGCAGCGAATATATAAAGCCTCATGTAAAAACCCGAAGGGATAAAGATAATTCTGAAATGCTTCTTTTCCCTGCCGGTAACAGCTACATGAAAGCGGGCAGTAAAAATAGTGAATCCCAAGACGGTTTGAATCCTCATGGTGTGGTCATAGATGAACTACATGCAATCAAGAACAGGAATACATATGATGTGTTCAGTTCCGCAATGGGTGCCAGAGCTCAGCCGTTAATTGTTATCATTTCTACATTCGGGTTTGTAAGAGAAGGAATATTTGATAGCGTCCTGGAAAGATGCCAGGCTGTATTAAGTGGCAAAAGCTCTGAAAGAATATTCCCGATAATCTTCAGGATCGATGATGATGATAAACCGGAAGATAGGTCCTGTTGGGTAAAGGCTAACCCGGGAAGCATTGAGGCCAGGCCAACAATGTCGTACCTTGAAGGCGAGTACCAAAAAGCCTTAAAGGATCCCGCTCAAATGCCCTCATTTTTAGCAAAGCATTTGAACCGCGCAAGCTCAATGAGTGTCATTTACTTTGAACTGGATAAAGTTGACAGATGTGCTATTGATATGGACCCATATATGATAATAGATAAGTACGCTGTGGGTGGGGCAGACCTGGCAGAAACAACAGACCTTTGCTGCGCATCCGCACTGGTGCCAATGGGCGGGAAACTTTATCTATTCCAGAAGTATTTCATAGCGCAGGCGCGTATAGAACAAAATTCCAAGGCTGATAAAATGGCATACGAAAGTTTCTGCAAAACAAACGCCATGGATCCGCTCAATAACGAATTGTTAAAAATCTGTGACGGAAGTCTGGTTAAAACATCCGATGTAACAGATTGGTTTGTTGAACTTGCTGAAGGTTATCAGGTCACATTCTGGAAAATAGGCGCAGATCGATGGCATTTTGAAGACTGGTCAGAAAAGATGGTGATGAGCGGTTTCCCGATTGAGGACAAGGAAGGTAAAGGCATAGTGTTCCCTGTCGCAATGGGGGCGAAGTCACTTTCAAAACCTATGAAGGAAACCAAGTCCCTATTCGAAGACAAGATAATCCAGTTCAGCCGGCACAATGGACTCTTCCGCTGGTGCACTACAAACACGGCGGCAAAAATAGACCCAAATGCAAACATCCAACCAGATAAGGCAAAAAGCAAAGGACGCATAGACGGATATGTGTCCTTTTTATGTGCTTATATTGCTTATATGA